>JAHZBS010000064.1 GCA_019423265.1 Clostridiales bacterium | reverse complement strand
AGACAATTGATTGCCAGAGAACCGCCGAGGAGGGCGGTTTCTTTTATGTGAAGGGGGCGATCCGCAGGCAGCGCAGAGGTGGAGGATGCCGGCTTAAGGAGTCCAATAAAGCCTAACAGGAGCAAAAAGATGCTGCCGGCCATGTTGGCGTACATGGATATATGGCTGGAAATCAGGACAGCGAAGAGGCAAGCTGCGTAGGAAGTAACGGCAGAGATCGACGCAATGAGGACATTTTGAAGCAAGGTGATGTTGCGTTTTCTGGCGCCAAAAGCAATCCCAATGAAGAGATTATCCAGATTTGTGGCGATTCCGAGGAAAACGATCGACAGAAGACCCATGGAAAAACCCCTCGTCTCTTTTTCTTTACAGTATGCAGCCGAGAGGGGAGGGGTGCGGATTAAAATAAAATTATGAGATAGCCAATATAGAGAAGCAGAAGCAATATTCCTTGCCAGCTATAGGTGCGCCCTTTTAGCATCGGTGGAATGGTCAGTATCCCCATGACGGCCATCATCAGCGTTAGCTCTAGCGGATTGGAACTGGCGGGGAGCGGTGCAGGCGCGACAAGAGCTGCGCCGCCTAAAACCAGTGTCAGATTGAAGAAATTGGCGCCGAGGATATTGCCGATGGATAGCTGGCCGTGGCCTTTGACCAACGCGATGACAGCAGTAGTGAGTTCCGGCAGCGAAGTCCCAAGGGCTACGATGGTAAGGCCGATTACTTTGGTGGACACGCCGAGGGCAAGGGCGAGGATTTGAGCGTTATCCACCATAAGCTGAGAGCCAAAATAGAGGCCGGCGGCGCCGAGGACAAGGTATACGAGATGGAAAAGAAGGGACCCTGTGGCGCCGGATTCGGCTGCTGGGGGAGATCCTTTTTGACTTCGAATGCTGACAAAGGTATAGAGGCAGAATCCTAAAACGAGAAGTAGACCGGCGCCGCGGGGAAAGCCGCCCTGGGAATAGGAGATAAAGACACAAAAGCCAGCGGCGAGGAAAAAGGCGACGACAATATTGACAAAGGAGAGTTTTGCAATTCGGAGGGGGCGAATGGCGAGTGAAAGGCCCGCGATCAGCGCTGTATTGCAGATGACAGATCCGATGGCATTGCCGTAGGCCAGCTGCGCTTGCCCTGATAGAGCGGCCGTGATGGAAACGGTGACCTCCGGAAGCGTTGTGCCAATGCTGACAATCGTCGTCCCGATGAACAGCTCTGATAGATGGAAGCGTCGAGCCAAAGCGATGGAACTGTTGACGAAGACATCGCCGCATTTGACCAATAGAAGCAGTCCGAGAAAGAATAGAAGGATGGGAAGCGTCATCCGGTAGCCCTCCAAATCCGATCTGTATAAAATAAATGTATTCCTTAGAGACGACGGATAGTACTGGGAAATTTGCAGTACGGAACAGGCGTCAAAAGGATAGAATTGGATAAATCCGCCGGAAATAGAAAAATGAATTGACAAGCAAAAGGGAGTATGCTAGAATTAACGTCGTTGGTTAGTCACAACTAATTCGGGGCCGTTGGGAGGGAAGAATATATACATAGTAAAGAGAAATGAATGAATATACATAGAGGTTAGCGTAAACTAACTTTTGCGAAAGGATCGAAACCTAGTATGATAAAAATTGCTCTGTACGGAAAAGGCGGGATCGGGAAATCCACTACGGCCTCCAACCTCTCGGCGGCGTTGGCAAAACGCGGTTATCGGGTTATGCAGATCGGATGCGACCCGAAGGCGGATTCAACCCAGAATGTATGTGGCATTGACAAAATGCCAACGGTGCTGGATGTCATCCGTGAAAAAGGAGAGGGGACGGCTCTTGAAGATATTGTGATTCAAGGGTGGAACGGGATTTTATGCGTCGAAGCGGGGGGCCCAACCCCCGGCATTGGCTGCGCGGGGCGCGGCATCATCACAGCGTTTGAACGGCTGGAGCAGCTTCACGCCTATGAGATCTATAAGCCGGATGTTGTCCTGTATGATGTTTTAGGGGATGTGGTGTGCGGCGGGTTTGCCATGCCGATCCGGGGAGGCTATGCGGATCAAGTCTTTGTGGTGACCTCCGGTGAAAAAATGGCTCTCTATGCGGCAGCGAACATTGCCCTTGCCATTGAGAATTTTAAGAACCGGGGATATGCCTCCTTTGGCGGTGTTATTTTAAATGCGCGCAACGTGGAGAGGGAAGTGGAGCTGGTGGAGGAATTTGCAAGAGACGCCGGCAGCCGGATTGTCAAGATTTTGCCCCGCAGCAGTTGGGTGCAGCGGGCAGAGGAACAGCACAAAACCGTAGTGGAGGCATTCCCGGAAAGCGATATGGCGCAGGAATACCGGGAGTTAGCCAGCCGCGTGCTCCAAATTTGTCAGACGGAGGCGATATAAATGTCCAAATGTACCTGCCAATTTGAGACGATTCTCCAGTATTCCTCCCCGGCGCGGGGCGGATGGAGCATCGTTCGCTATGCCATGCAGGTCCCTGAAAGCTATCAGCTTTTTGTAGGGCCGGCAGCCTGTATGCGGCATATTATGTTATCTTCCATGGAACTAAAGATTGACCATCGCATATCCTGGCTGTTTATTAAGGAATCGGATATCGTCTCCGGCAGCTATGAGCAGCTGATATTAAAGAATGTGGATGAGCTGCTATCCCAGATGACTCCACGCCCCAAAGTGTTTATGATTTTTACCACCTGTATCGATAATCTGCTTGGGACGGACCATGACGTATTTCTCAAGCCTCTGAATGAAAAATATCCGGACACCAAAACTATGGTGTGTTTTATGAATCCAATCACAGGCGAGGGCCCCACGCCGCCAGCCATTGCCATACAGGATCGCATCTATTCGCTGCTTAAGAAAAGCCAGGTGAGAGAGAGGGCTGTCAACTTTATCGGCAACCATTTGCCCATCCGGGAGGAGAATGAGTTGATCTGCCATTTGAAGCGACATGGCTTTCAAGTCCGCCATATTAGCCAATACCAAAGCTTTGAGCAGTTTCAGGAGATGGGACGAAGCATTCTCAATTTAGTTTTAAGTCCGTTAGCCCTATATGCCGCGCAGCAGATGGAAAAGCGGCAGGGAATCGACTATCTCTATTTGCCGGTGAGCTATTCCTTTGCTGAGATCGAGAGAGGAATCCAGCTTGTCTGCCATAAGCTGGGCATTGAGACTTTCGATCCCACAGATGCCAGGCACCGGGCGGAGCAGGCGTTGGAGAAGACGCGGAGGGAGCTCAATGGGAGGCCGGTCTCGTTAGATTATGAGGCCACCTATCATCCCTTTTCCATGGCCCATTTATTGCTGACCCACGGCTTTCATGTGGATACCATTTTCTCCGGAGAATGCATACCGCAGGAACAGGGAGAGTTTGACTGGATCCTGGAGCGGCATCCCGAGGTCAACATTGTGCAGCCTGACCAATATACCATGTTGGGGAAACGGCGGAATGAGGAAGACCACCTGTGCATTGGATTTGAGGCGGCCTATTATATTGGATCCCCCCATGTAGTGCCGGTGGCGGCGGATGCAGAGCAATATGGTTTTTCCGGCATCTGCCTGCTGATGGAGCGAATGGCGGAGGAAAATGGCCGGTCCTATGACTTGGAACAGCTAGTGAAAGATAGCGGATTGGTGGTGTGACGATGAGACAGATTTCCTTGCAGCTTCCCCCATTTGCACCGGATTATTCCGGGGCCTGCTCCGCGCTATTTGAGCTGGGCGGCATGATTGTCATCCACGATGCCTGCGGGTGTACCGGAAACTATACCGGCTTTGACGAGCCGCGCTGGTACGGCGCGGAGAGCCAAGTTTACTGTTCGGCTTTGCGCCAGATGGATGCGATTATGGGGGACGATGAAAAACTGATCGGCCGTGTCCTCCGCGCGGCGGAGGATATGCATCCTAAGTTTATTGCCCTTATGGGAAGTCCGGTTCCCACCGTCATCGGCACGGATTTCGAAGGGATTGCCGAAGAGATCCAACAGCGCAGCGGGATTCCAGCCTTTGGGTTTTTAACCACGGGACTGCGCCTGTATGATGTGGGCGCTTCCGAGGCGTTCTTGGCCCTTGTAAAGCGGTTCGCCCGTCCCGGAGCTCCGGAGCCAAAGCCGAAAACAGTGAATCTCCTAGGGCTGACGCCGCTGGATTTCTATGTGGGGGACACGGTGAGAGCTCTGCGCTCGGCTCTGGAGCAGCGGGGATGGAACATTGTAGCCTCTATTGCCATGGACACGGATCTGGAGACGATCCGCGATAGTGTGGATGCACAGATCAATCTGGTCGTTTCTCAGAGTGGCCTTGCCATGGCAGAATACTATAAGGATGCGTACAACATTCCGTTTGTCGCGGGACTGCCTGTAGGGGTTGGAGCCGCGGATGAGCTGTTTTCCATGATGGAACAGAGCGCAGAAGACGGACAAAACCGGGTTCTTTCCAGCGGGCGGCAACAGGGCGACATCCAAACGGTAATCCTCGGGGAGAGGGTTATGGGCAATTCAATCCGCCGGTGCTTGGAAGTGGACTGCGGCCTGGAAGGGGTTGCAGCGGTGGGGGTTTTCTCGCCTGAGCCGAGACTGATGGGGGAGGGCGGCCTATCCGCCGCCTGTGAAGACGAGATCGGAGCGCTGCTCAACGAGAGCGGCTGCACCCGGATCATTGGAGACCCGCTTTTCAAACGGCTGCTTGCCAAAGACAACAAAGCGGAGTTTCTTGAGTTCCCGATCCCCGCTATTTCCAGCAAACTGTACTGGAATCAGTGTGTGCCAATTATAGGGGATCAGATTTTTACATGGCTTCCCAAAACGGGGATGCGCTAGAAAAAAGAAAAGAGGTCATTATGAAACGTTCAATGTTCAGTCTGATTGCTGCAATGCTTTGTGTCATGTTATTGTTTGCCGGCTGCGCTTCCGGGGGTGAATCGTCATCCCAGAGCAGCGCCGATTCCACCGCTGCCGAACCCGATAGCAGTGAGGATTCAGCGGAACCGGAGAGTAGTGGCGATTCCGCGGTCCGCACCATAACGGACCATGCAGGGAATGAGGTGATTCTCCCGGAGAAGGTGGAGCGAGTGGCCATTGGCGGCTTGACCCCGCTGACATCGGTTTATTGTATGTTCATGGGTTCAAGCGATGGCCTGGTGGGGATCCATCCTGATTCTAAGAATGCAGCGGTGAACTCTATTTTGGGCGAAGCCTATCCGGGGTTGAAAGAGCTGCCGGACGGCTGGGCAAGCGGAGACGACATCAATATGGAAGAGCTGCTGAAGCTTAAGCCGGATGTGGTTTTCTACAATGCGGATGTCACGGCGAATTATGAGGCCCTGGAGGCCGTCGGGATTCCGGCCGTCGGGTTTTCCACCACGCTGTATGAAGACTATAATACCATTGATACTTTCCAAGCGTGGATTGAACTTTTGAAAGACGTTATGGGGGATTCGGACCGCGCCGACGGCATCATCGCCTATGGAGAAGAGGTCAAGAGTATGGTGGCGGAAAAGCTTGCCTCTCTGTCTGACGAGGAGAAGCCCCAGGCGCTGATTCTGTCCAATTACAATGAATCCGCCATCACAGCGGGCGGCATCAGCTTTGCGAATTATTGGATTGCGTCTGCCGGCGGCAACAACCTGGGCTATGATATCGGAGCCTTTGTAGGCCAAGTGAATATGGAGCAGGTCTATGAATGGAATCCGGAAGTTCTGTTCCTCAACAGTTTTTCTGCGTATACACCGGAGGATCTGTATGAAAATACAGCGGTGGACGGCCACGATTGGAGCGGCATCAAAGCGGTGCAGAATAAGCGCGTCTACAAAATCCCGCTGGGGATGTATTACTGGTTCCCGCCTTCATCGGACTCGCCGCTGATGCTTCAGTGGATGGCAAAGCAGATGCATCCGGATCTGTTCGAGGATCTCGATATTGAGCAGGAAGTTCGGGAGTACTATGCGCAATTTTACGGGATTGAGCTGACGGACGAGCAACTCGATCTGATCCTAAACCCAACGCCTGAATCTGCTGCGGCGTTTTAGGCCATGAGCGTATCAGAGCGTTCCCATGGGTTCCGAAATCTGATCCTGATCCTCCTTCCCCTCCTGATCATGGTGGTGTGCATGGGGATCGGCAGAATTTACATGAGTCCGGTTGAGATTGTGTCAGATCTATATCGAATTGTCACCGCTGGACCGGACAGTGTGGAGCCGCAGGTCTACAGCGTCCTCATCAATGTGCGGCTTCCGCGGATCATCCTCGCTGCACTGTGCGGGGCGGGGCTTGCGGTATCCGGGGCCGCTTTTCAGAGCATTTTTTCCAATGCGCTGGCGACGCCGGATACGCTGGGAGTGGCGGCGGGGGCAAGTTTTGGCGCCGCCCTGGCGCTTATGTTGAAGGCCGGCCTGATTGTGGTACAGCTCACCGCTCTCGCAGTCGGATTTGCCGCCGTTGTGCTGACTTATCTGATCAGCCGCCAGCGGCGGGGCGTGAGCACTGTGATGGTCATTCTATCGGGCATGGTCATCGCGTCTCTCTTTGAAGCGGGTATCTCGATTATCAAATTTGTGGCGGATACCGAATCACAGCTGCCGGCCATTACATACTGGCTAATGGGCAGCCTGTCGAATACGAATTATCGCAGCCTTGCCCTGGGCGCGCCGTTTATCATAATCGGTGTGGGCGTGATTTTTGCGCTGCGGTGGAAATTGAATGTCCTGATGCTCAGCGAAGAGGAAGCCAAGACCATGGGCGTTAATGTTAAGCTCATGCGGATCATTGTCGCACTGGCAGCGACAATGATCACCGCTTCCTGTGTGTCCATGTGCGGGCAAGTTGGGTGGGTGGGATTGCTGATCCCACATATCTGCCGGATGCTATTCGGCAGCAACAACCGGCAGGTGGTTCCGGCTAGCATTAGTCTTGGCGCTAGTTTCCTGCTGATCATGGATACCGTGGCCCGAAGCGCTACGGCGGCGGAGATTCCCATCTCCATCTTGACGGCGATGATTGGCGCGCCGTTCTTCATCCTTCTGCTAAAAAAGACGGGAGGGGCAAATTTATGACCTTTGAAGTGGAAAACGGCTGTTTTGGATACCAGCAGGGGAATGATATTTTGCAGAATATCGAATTTCAGGTCTCCAGTGGTATGGTGATGGCGATTCTCGGTCCCAATGGAGCGGGAAAGACGACGCTGCTCAAATGCATGATGGGGTTGCTTGCCTGGAGACAGGGAGAGAGCCGCATTGACGGACAGAATATTGCCAAACTGCCGCCGCGTCGCCTCTGGCAAAAAATCGCTTATGTTCCCCAGGCCAGAGGGAACGCTCTGATGTATACTGCGGAGGAGATGGTTTTGCTGGGAAGAAGCGCCCATGTGGGGATGCTCCAGCAGCCGAGACAGGAGGATGTGGAGGCGGCGCGGCAGGCCATGGATCTGGTTGGCGCCGCTAGCCTGCGCCACAAACTCTGTTCGCGGATGAGCGGGGGCGAGCTGCAGATGATCTTGATTGCACGGGCGCTGGCGACACGGCCATCGATGTTGGTGTTGGACGAGCCGGAATCCAATTTGGATTTTAAGAATCAGTTGGTTATTCTAGAAACCATACAAAGGCTGGCGCGGGAGCAGCAAATTTCATGTATCTTCAATACCCATTATCCCGATCATGCGCTCCGAGTGTCGGATGTGGCGCTGCTGCTGTATCGATCGGGGCAGTACGTATTTGGAAGGGCGGAGGATGTGATCAGCAGTGAGAATATGGAAGCGTCTTTTGAAGTCAAGGTCTGTATCGACCACCGCTGGGTGGGGGAAAGCTGTGTAACATCTGTCGTTCCGCTAAAAATTCTGTAAATAGTTTACAAGATGGAGCCGCTGCGGCTCCATTTTCTTGTTCTAAATATGATAGCGGTTGCAGGAAAATAAAGAGTGTGATAAAATGGAGCAAAAGTGGTTATAACAATGAAGGAGGAGACAATGTCCCTATTGATCAAAAATGGCGTTGTCCTGGACCCAAGTGCGGATCAGGTATGCCGCCGAGATGTGTATATTGACAGGGGAGTTATTCAAGACGAAATCCCGGACGGCGCGCGGTCGGATTCCATTCAGATTTTGGACGCGGCCGGGTGTTGGGTTATGCCAGGGTTTATCGATCTACATGTACACCTGCGGGATCCCGGATTGACACACAAAGAGACAATTGCCACCGGCAGCGCGGCTGCTGCGGCGGGAGGGTTTACCACAATCTGCGCTATGCCCAACACAGTGCCGGTAACGGATTCGGCCGAGATCGTCCGCTATATTTTGGGACAGGCTGCACAGGCACCGTACACCCATGTCCTGCCGGTTGGATCGATTACTCTGAGACAGGAAGGGCAAGAGCTGTCCCATATGGACGAAATGGCCGCAGCGGGAGTCTGCGCTTTCAGCGAGGACGGCAAATCGGTCATGAATGCCGCCCTTATGAAGCAGGCGATGGGAAGAGCGAAAGCTCTAGGGCTCCCCATTCTGGATCACTGTGAGGATATAAGCCTGGCCGGCGGCTGCGTAAATGAGGGGGAGAATGCGCAGAAAGCAGGGTTGCCGGGCATCTCTCGGGATGCGGAGGAACTCATAACGGCGCGGGATATCATGCTAGCCGCCAGTACGGGCGCCAAGCTCCATATCTGCCATGTTAGCACAGAGGGAAGCGTCGAGATCATTCGCCAGGCGAAGAGGCGGGGGCTCCCTATCACCGCCGAGGCATGTCCTCATCATTTTACCCTCAGCGACGAGGCAATTTTGGCGCAGGATCCGAACTTTAAAATGAGCCCGCCTCTGAGGACAAAGAGGGATGTACAGGCGATCCTGGACGGATTGGCCGACGGAACGCTGGACTGTATTGCGACGGACCATGCGCCCCACCACGAAAAGGATAAGAATACGGGAATGCAAAGCGCCGCCAACGGGATCGTCGGATTGGAGACGGCGCTGTCGCTGGGCGTTACACAGTTGACGGGCCCAGGTATATTGACGCCCCTTGCACTGGCCAAATGCTTGAGCTACAATCCGGCGAAGATTCTTGGACTTGACCGGGGCACAATCCAACCGCACAGACCAGCGGATGTGGTGATCGTCAATCCGGCAAAGCAATATGTGGTGGACAAAAATTCATTTTATACGAAGGGGCGGAATACGCCATTTCACGGCATGACTCTGCAAGGGAAAGTGGAGACCACGATTCTGGACGGGCGAATCGTGTATCACAATGGAAAAGTATACAAATAAGTAGAGAGGGATTTGGCAATGATTGATGTACTGATCGATAAAATTCGGGCTTTACAAAATCCAACGGTGGTTGGGCTTGACCCGAGGCTATCTATGATTCCGGAGCACATCCGCCGGCAAGCCTTTGAGACCTATGGACAGACGCTAAAGGGAGCGTCGGAGGCTTTTTGGCTGTTTAATAAAGAGATCATCGACGCGGTCTATGATCTTGTCCCTGCGGTCAAACCGCAAGTTGCCATGTATGAAATGTACGGGGCGGCTGGCATGGATGTCTTCATTCGGACGATTCAATACGCCAAGGAGAAAGGGCTTGTGGTAATCGGGGATATCAAGCGGAGCGATATCGCGTCAACGGCCCAGGCATACGCCGATGGGCACATCGGGGAGGTAGCGGTGGGGGAGGCGGCATATGCGCCGTACCAAGAGGATTTTGTCACTCTAAACCCATACCTAGGCGTTGAATCCGTCGAGCCGTATTTTCCCCACTTGACAAAGTATGATAAAGGTTTATTTGTTTTAGTCAAAACCTCCAATCCGGGCAGCGGTGAGATCCAGGATTTGCCTGTGGGAGAAGCGGGCAAACCTCTGTATGAAGTCGTAGGTGGGTTGGTGGAGAGATGGGGGGAAGCTTTCCGCGGGCGATACGGATATTCCGATATCGGAGCGGTTGTGGGTGCAACGCACCCCGAGCAGGGAAAGAGGCTCCGCGCAGTTCTGCCCCACACCTTTTTTCTGGTACCGGGTTACGGGGCGCAGGGTGCCACGGCGCGGGATCTGGCCGGATGCTTTGACCGGAATGGCCTGGGCGCCATTGTGAATTCTTCGCGGGGAATTATCGCCGCATGGCAGAAGGACAGCTATGGAAAAATGTGTACGCCGGAGGAATTTGCGCAGGCATCAAGGGCAGCAGTTCTCGATATGAAAGAAGATTTGCAAAGAGCGATGGAGTCATAGTGGATGGAGGATGACCATGTGGAATGATTGGGTAACCATAAAAGAACAAATAGAGCTGGCGCCGGGCATTTACCGGATGGAATTGTTCGCGCCGGAGCTGGTAGCGCAGGCAAAGCCCGGGCAGTTTGTCAATCTATATTGCCGGGATAAGAGCCGGCTTCTGCCCCGGCCCATCAGCATCTGCGATGCGATTGTAGAGACAGGGCGGCTGGTTCTACTGTATGCAGTCGTCGGCAAGGGAACCGAAGAGTTGGCCGCCATGGGAGAGGGAGATGCCATACGGGTTATGGGACCTCTGGGGAATGGATTCCCGCTGGAGGCCGCGGCGGAGGCAAAGGAGATCTTCCTAGTGGGCGGGGGCTTGGGAATGCCCCCCATGCTATTTTTGGCGAAATCCCTATCCCATAAGCCGCTCAAAATCTTTTTAGGATTTCGCAGTCAGCCCTGGATGGGACAAGAATTTGAGCCGTGGGGAGAGGTTATGGCGTCCAGCGATGACGGGACGTATGGCATTAGAGGGACGGTCATCGACGCCATGGACACGTATCTGCAGCACGCCGACACGGCGGCGCGGCGCGTGCTCTATGCCTGCGGCCCGGTACCGATGATGCGGGCCATACAACAGTGGCAGCAGGGCCGGAATCTGGAGACCTGGTTTTCACTGGAAGAGCGGATGGGCTGCGGGTTCGGCGCATGTGCCGGGTGCCCGGCGAAGCTTCGTATGCCGGACGGCAGCGTCATGCAAAAGGGAGTCTGTAAGCTGGGCCCTGTATTCCCCGGAAAGGATGTGATCTTTTCATGAGTAAAACTATGGCCGTATCATTCTGCGGAATGGAGATGAAAAATCCAATCACCACAGCGTCCGGAACCTTTAACCCACAGGCTCACAGCCAGTTTTTTGACCTGAACCGGCTGGGAGCGGTTACGGTAAAGGGGGTGGCCAGAGAGCCGTGGCCCGGCAATCCCACTCCCCGCATTGCGGAAACCTATGGCGGAATGTTGAACTCCGTGGGTTTGATGAATCCAGGCATTGACGCCTTTATCAAGGACGATCTAGAGTTCTTAAAACAGTTCGATACCAAGGTGATTGTCAACACGGCGGGGCGGACGCTGGAGGACTATGTGGAGGTGTCGCGGCGTCTGGCGGAGACCGAGGTACACTTGGTAGAGCTCAATATATCCTGCCCCAATGTCAAGGAGGGCGGCGTTGCCTTCGGAACCGACGCCCGCATGGTGGAGAAGGTGGTGAGCGCGGTGAAAAAAAGTACTCGACAGCCCCTCATAGTGAAACTCAGCCCGAACGTTACGGATATTGTGGAGATCGCCCGCGCTGCGGAGTCTGCCGGCGCAGATGCGCTGTCTCTTATCAATACCCTATTGGGAATGCGGATAGATGTATATAAAAGAAAACCGATTCTGGCACAGAAAGTCGGAGGATTCTCCGGC
>JAHZBS010000063.1:2896-11717 GCA_019423265.1 Clostridiales bacterium | reverse complement strand
ATAAGCTCGTCAAGATGCCGGAGGATGCCCAGCTCAAATTGCAGGAGACCCTGGAGAAGGTAATCAACGAAGGGCGGGGCGGTCTAATCTGTATTATTTTGTAAAGCGTGGAGAGGCCCAAGGGAGCTTTGATTGGCTCACCGAAGGCCTTTTTTTGCGCTGCGATCTGTTTTTGTTCTTCCCTTTTTCTGGAAATTATGGTATAATTTTTGCAAAGGCAGAGCGAAGCGGACAGTGTCTGCCCGAGGGATGCCAGACGCTATGGCATACTATCCGAAAAGCTGAATACGAAGGACGAGGAGGAACTGATTTGGAAATGGATCCACTACAGCTAAATCCTATTATTGGAAAGATGCGGTATAATGAGCTGAGCGCCATTCTGCCGGACGTCGCCTTTCCCTATGCGGTTGTCAAGGGCGAAGTGCTGTCTCTCTACGCCTATGGAGCCGTGGGACAGCGCACCAGCAGCGACGTGGATATTTTGGTCAGCCGCAGCCATCTGGAGGAGATGGACCGGGTTTTGATACAACACGGTTTTTGCACCACAACAAAAAACCGCCGTGAGGCGGTGATGGCGCTGGCTTTTTCCCACCAGGTTAAGCCCTATGTCAAAAGGCGGGCCTTCCTGTCCATCGATCTGGACATTAATTTTGATATTTTCTGGGGAGAGTATACGGGCGCGCGGGTGGATATGGACGATTTTCTAAGCGATGCCCAGCCGGTGGAGATCTATGGCGTGAAGGTGATGACACTGCCAATGGGTAAGACGTTTGTGCAGCTTGTTCTGCACCATTATAAGGAGATGAATTCGCTCTACCTGCTGGCAGAGCACAACTATATCCGAAGGAGTTTATTTCAGGATCTGTACTTTCTGGTGAAGAGGAATCCACAGACCTGTTCCCCGGAAGCCGTTATGGCACAATGTGAAGCTTGCGGGGCAATGCCCTACGCCTATTATATGGTGTATTATTCCAGCCTTGTCTTTCCGGACGCCGTGTGGCAGCCATACATAGAGATATTGTGCAATGAGGAGGGCGAAGCGCTGTTGGACTCATACGGCCTTTCGGAACAGGAGCGCAAACGGTGGAGAGTCGATTTTTCTGTGCGGCTGGACGCGCCCTCTGTGCTGGAGTATATACAGCAGGACCTGACGCAACAGGACTGGGATAAAATCCAGCGCAACCGCGAAGTATTTGGCTAACGATTTTGTGTATCGCTGCCGACCTGCTGGATCTGGCACAGCTTCGCGTACAGACCGTTCTGGCGCAGGAGCTCTTCGTGGGTTCCGCGCTGGACAGCCCGGCCGTCCTCCAGCACGAGGATTTCATCGGCCCGCATCACGGTTGACAAGCGGTGGGCGATCACCAGGATGGTCCGGCTCCCGGCCAGATGGTCAATGGCCGCCTGGATTTCGCTCTCCGTCTCCGTATCCACGGCGGAAGTGGCTTCGTCGAGGATCAGGATCGGCGTTTTGCGGACAATTGCGCGGGCGATGGCAATGCGCTGCTTCTGGCCCCCTGACAGGCGAACGCCGCGTTCCCCGACTACAGTGTCAAAGCCCGCCGGCATACTCTGGATAAATGAAAGGGCGTTGGCGGATGTGGCGGCCTCCACTATATCTTCGCGGCTGGCATTCGGCATCCCATAGGCGATATTCTCCGCGATGGTGCCATTGAAAAGAAAGGTGTCCTGCAATACCATGGAAATCTGGTTCCGCAGCGAATGCAGAGTCAAATGTCGGATATCCTGGCCGTCCAGCAGGATTCGACCGGACTGGGGGTCATAGAACCGTTCCAGCAGGGAGAGAATCGTCGTCTTTCCCACCCCTGTAGGCCCGACGATGGCGAACATTTTGCCGGGTTGTACTTCGAAGCTGATATCCTGTAGGACGGGCTCTGTCTCATGGTAGCAAAAGGATACGTGATCGAAGGTGATCTTGCCCTCGCACTTGGCAAGTTCCTGTGCGTCTGCGTCCTCCACCACATCCGAATGGGCGTCGAGAATATCGAAAACCCGCACGGCGCCGGCGTATGTAGTTTGGACGTCCTCCACGAGGCGGGCCAGAACCGCCAGGGGCTGATAGAACAGACTTAAGTACATGACAAACCCAACAACGTCCGCCACCTCCATGCCGCCGCGGCTAGCCATATACCCGCCGAAACCCACGACGATGACCGTTCCAAGGGAGGTTAAGAATTCAACGCCTGGATGGTAAAGCGCTGCGGCATAGTTGGCGCGGATGTTCACCTTGGAATAGCGCTGACATTGCTTGACCATCTTCTCATGCTCCGTTTGCTCCTGGGCAAAGGTCTGGATCTCGCGCATGCCCGATAGATTGTCCTGTAAAACGCCGTTGAGCTCTCCTAGGACCTGCTGATTGATGCGGAATAGGGGAGCTACCTTTTTAGAAAAAAGGGTGCTGGCGAAGACCACAAAGGGGACGGGAATCAATGTCAGCAGCGCCAGCTTTCCGTTGATGAGGAACAGCATGACAGCAACGCTGAGAACCACGAGGCTATTGCTGATCAGGTCCGGCAGGGCGTGGGCCACCAGAAGTTCAATCTGGCGGGTATCGTTGACCATGCGGCTCATGAGTTCGCCCGTCTGTTTATCCTGATAGTATTTTAGGGAGAGGGACTGGAGCTTGTCATAGACGGTCAGCGTCAATTCAGGGACGAAGCGCCAGGCGGCCACATGGCTGATAGCCATGCTGATGAAACGGCATACGGCCCGGAGCAGATATGCGGCGGTCAAAACGATGACGTAGGTGAGGAGCAGCCGGTCTGTCAGTTGACCGCCACTTCCCAGGGAGGCCGTCAGCCGCCTTACGATCTCCGGGGTCACCAGGTTTAGAAGGGAAGTGCCAATGATGCCTAAAATGGCGATCAGCAGTGTCCCCCAATGTTTTCTCGCCATCAAAATCAATCGTCTTGTAAATCCCATGTTCCTACCTCCAAGCTTGCGATTTTACAGTCTTCCATTTTGCCCTTGGGCTACTGCTTTTCCTAATAGGATTGGGGCGTCAAAAGCTATTATAACAACAGTCGAGAGAAGTTGCAAGAGCAACCGCCCTTTTCAATGGAAGAAACACTTCCCTTTTCAAGGAAAGACACTTCCCTTTTCAATGGAAGAAACACTTCCCTTTTCAAGGAAAGACACTTCCCTTTTTAAGGGAAGTGGTGTATAATAGACACTGACTGTACATGACAGCATCAGATGCATAGAAAAAGCGGAGGCGATTATACATGATTTCAGAAGAGATGATGGCGCTGGGCAAGAAGCGCTCTGTCATACGCGAGATATTTGAGTATGGAAAGATTCGGGCAAGCGAGATTGGCCGTGAAAATGTATTTGATTTCAGCTTAGGCAACCCTAACGTTCCGCCACCGGACTGCGTGAGGGAGGCAATTCTGGATCTGCTGAATACGGAAGACTCCGTGGCGCTCCACGGGTATACCTCGGCCCAGGGGGATGCCAAGGTGCGACAGACCATCGCGGACTATATCAATGCTACCTATGGTACCCAGGTGGGTGCGGATAATCTCTATATGACGGCGGGGGCAGCGGCTTCCCTGAGCATCTGCCTAAAAGCTCTGGCGGTGCCGGGGGATGAGTTCATCGCCTTTACCCCGTTCTTTCCGGAATATCGAGTTTTCACAGAGGCTGCGGGCGGGAAGCTGGTCGTCGTGCCATCCCGCGACGGAGACTTTCAGATTGACATTCCAAAGTTTGCAGAGGCGCTGACAGAACGGACGAAGGGGGTTATCGTCAACTCGCCCAACAATCCGTCCGGCGTCGTGCTGTCGGAAGACAACATCCGCCAGCTCTGCGATGTAATGCGGGAGAAGGAAGCTCAGTTTGGCCATCCCATTTATCTCATCACGGATGAACCATACCGGGAACTGGTCTATGAAGGCGTCAGCGTTCCCTACCTGCTCAATTATTATGACAATACCTTTGTCTGTTATTCTTTCAGCAAATCGCTGTCCCTGCCCGGAGAGCGGATCGGTTATATCCTCGTCTCCAACAAAATGGAAGCGGAGCGGGACGTGTACGCCGCCGTCTGCGGAGCTGGCCGGGCCCTTGGGTACGTCTGCGCTCCCAGCTTGTTCCAGCAGGTCGCGGCCAGGTGCGTCGGTCAGACATCCGATATATCCGTGTACAAAAAGAATCGGGATCTGTTGTACGGCCAGCTGACAAGTTTCGGATTTGACTGTGTGCAGCCGGCGGGCGCCTTCTATCTCTTTGTCAAATCCATGGAGCCGGATGCCAATGCCTTCTGTGAGAGGGCGAAACAGTATGAGCTTCTGTTAGTTCCGGGGGATGATTTCGGCAGCCCTGGATACGTCAGAATCTCCTACTGTGTAAGCACGGAGCAAATCCTGCGGGCGTTGCCGGCGTTTGAAAAATTAGCGAAAGAGTATAAGGCGCCTTCCCGTGCATGAATCTGATTGCGCGCGAGGGAAAGCAGCCGGACTGCGGGAAATCAGATTATGATGGAAGATAGTAAAAAAATACAATTGTTTGAACAGACGGCAATTCCCAAGGCCGTTATGACACTGGCTGTTCCGACGATCCTCAGTTCTCTTGTCATGGTTATCTATAACCTTGCGGACACGTACTTTGTTGGTATGCTGAACAATTCCATTCAAAATTCAGCCGTTACGCTGGCAGCCCCTGTGCTGCTGGCCTTTAATGCCGTCAACAATTTATTCGGCGTTGGTGCGTCCAGTATGATGAGCCGGGGACTTGGGAAAAAAGATTTTGATACCGTGAATCGAAGTTCCGCATTCGGCTTTTACCTCTCGCTGATCTGTGGCGTTCTGTTTTCGGTATTGTTCACCGTATTCCATACGCCCTTATTGAACGTTTTGGGCGCAGACAGTACAACCGCTGCCGCTACGGGGGAATACCTGAAATGGACAGTCAGCTTCGGTGCAGTTCCGGCGATCCTGAATGTTGTTATGGCGTACATGGTGCGGGCTGAGGGGTCGGCGCTCCAAGCCAGTATCGGAACCATGAGCGGCTGCCTTCTAAACATCATTCTCGACCCGGTTTTTATTCTGCCTTGGGGACTGAATATGGGGGCGGCAGGCGCCGGACTTGCCACCTTTTTATCCAACTGTGTTGCATGTATCTACTTCTTTATCCTGCTGTTTGTAAAGCGCGGCCATACGTATGTATGTGTTCGCCCGGCTATGTTTGGATTTCGCCGGGCGATTGTCCTTGGTGTCCTTGCCGTTGGAATCCCCGCCGCCATCCAAAATCTTTTGAATGTGACGGGGATGACCGTATTGAATAATTTTACATCCTCATATGGCGCTGACGCTGTAGCCGCCATGGGGATTGCGCAGAAAATCAATATGGTGCCGCTTTATATCGCTATGGGGCTCGGACAGGGCATTATGCCGTTGATCAGCTACAATTATTCCAGCGGCGACACGTCCCGCATGAAGCAAACGCTCTTGTTCTCGCTTAAAATTGCCGTCGGCTTCATGTTAGCCGTATCCGTGGCCTATTATTTCGGCGCAGGCACGCTGACAGCCGCATTTATGAAAAATCCGGTCATTGTGGAATATGGAACAAAATTTTTGCGCGGCCTGTGTCTTGGGATTCCGTTTCTATGTGTGGATTTTCTTGCCGTCGGCGTATTTCAAGCGTGCGGCCTTGGGAAGAACGCGCTTATATTCGCCGTGCTCCGCAAAATTGTTTTGGAAATCCCCGCGCTTGCTATATTGAACAAGCTGTTCCCTCTATATGGGCTTGCCTATGCCCAGCTAACGGCCGAGTTTATTTTGGCGGTTACCGCCGTCCTCGTACTTGTCCGCCTATTTCGGAGACTGGAAAACAAAAGGGAAAAGCCGTCCTAAAATCGCGGAGGGAACCGTTTCGCACTGTTTTTTAGATGAAAGCGACAAGGCGCTGTCAATGAGGCAGCGGCCTTTTTTTTATGGAAGTGATAGTTTACTGTCCCAGCCGCATAGGATGTTGATGGGGGAAAAAACGGCTATCTGTGCCGGAGCGTCACAGGTAGCCCTATGGCAGAAGTTCGCCCCATCGCTGACGCTCCGGAATGGGGGAGTTATATGAGCCGTGTAAGGCAATGGGAGCTAGCCGGCCTCTTTGTAGTGGCGGTGGCCGGCGCTGCGCTGCATTTTGTGTATCATTGGACGGGCAAGGCGATTGTAGTTTCAGCGTTTGTTCCTGTCAACGAGAGTACGTGGGAGCATCTAAAACTTCTGTTTATGCCCTATCTGGCGTACAGCGGTATTGAATATCTGGCTGTAGGAAAGAGGATAGGCGGATTTTGGCACGCGAAGGCAGCCGGAGTCATACTGGGAATGGCCGCGATCGTGATGGCGTTTTATACCTATACCGGGATCGTGGGCCGAAATTATCTGTGGTGTGATATTGGGATCTTTATTCTGGGCGTTCTAGTGGCATTCCAAGAGTCGGCCAGGCGTTTGCACCGCCACGCGGACCGAGTATGGCAGGAGCGGGCGGGGATCCTCTGTCTCATTTTTTTCTTTCTCGCGTTTGTGTTATTTACCTTCTTTCCACCCCACATCGGACTCTTTCTCGATCCGGTAACAGGAGGATATGGGCTTTAGGACCGCCTTCCCTCCTGCGTCTGGCGTATGATATCTTCCATAATATCATAGGTCAGCATACCGACGCCGTAGCCAAACACATTTCCCTGGGCATCAATCATAAAGGTGGTCGGATACGCGCTGATGCCATAAGCGGCATAGGTTTCGCCGGTGCGGTCCATAACCACAGGGTAGGAGTAGCCACCGCCGGATAGAAAGGATTTTACGGAGTCCTCCGAAATATCCTGATTGTGAGGAGAGGCATCCGTCTTTGGGTTCGCCACGCCCAGAATAATGACATCTCCCTCGTTTTTCCCATAGGCCTCATACAATTTTTGGATATCGGGCATCTCCTCTTTGCAGGGCTCACACCACGTCATCCAGAAATTCAGAAAAACAACCTTCCCTTTATAGTCCGACAGAGTATGCGCATTGCCGAACTGATCCGTCAAGGTGAAATCCGGGGCAGAATTCGAGGGCGCACTGTCGTCCGCTGGGACAGAGCTTTCCGGCGCGGTGGAAGGTTCCTCTGTCTCCAGGCTCGAATCCGCTGCGCCAAAGTCGGATAAGTAGCTGGTGATCCCGTTCATCCAACCCGTCAACATCATGATCCCCATGAGGATCATCAACACACCGCCGGCTTTCACTGTATAGCGGACAATGCGCTGATGGTTTTTGAGAAAGGTAAGAAGCGTTCCGGCAAACAAGCCGACAACGAGAAAAGGGATGACAAAGCCAAGTGTATAGACGCCGATCAGCGCAAATCCAGCGGCAGAGGAGTTGGCGGATGTGGCCATCAGCAGGACACTGGCCAGGGCTGGCCCCACGCATGGCGTCCACGCGAAGCTGAATGTGAAGCCGAATACCAGAGCCAACAGCGGGCTCATAGCGAATCGGTCTAGCCGCAGGGGGAGCCGCCGTTCCCGGCTCAGAAAGCGCGAAGAGCCAAATATCCCTAGCTGATAGAGGCCGAAAAGGATGATCAGGATTCCCCCTATACGGGCGAAGAGGAGACGGTGGGAGTTAAAAAAACGACCGACCGCCGTAAATCCAAGGCCAAGCAGAAAAAAAGCGAAGCTAATCCCGATTACAAAAAAGAGGGTGTTTAGCATGACAGTTCCCCTGCGATACTGAACCTTGCCCTCCGCGTCAACAGTTTTGGCGCCGCCCGATAGATATCCGATGTACAGCGGAACAAGAGGCAGAACACAGGGAGAAAAAAAGCTTAGGAGCCCTTGTAGAAAAACGGTGATGAATGGAATGCTGGTTTCAACAGTAAATCCCATCGTGTCCCTCCTTCAGAAGTTGTACCGCAGCCCAGCGTCAGGAAAGCCGGGTGCGAAAATCCTCGTAGCCAAAATTTCGGACAATGTGACAGTCGCCGCTCCGATCCCGCACCGCGATGGAAGGAAGAGCCATTCCGTTAAAGGTATTGGTTTTAACCATGGAATAGATTGCCATATCCTCAAAAACCAGCCGGCTTCCGGGGCGCAGTGGGGCGTCAAAGGAATAGTCTCCAATCACGTCGCCCGCCAGGCAGGTACACCCGCCCAATCGGTAGGTGTGTGCTTTTACGCCAGCCTCTGCGGAGTGCCGCAGGGGAGGGCGGTAGGGCATCTCCAGCACATCCGGCATGTGGCAGGCAGCGGAGGCATCGACGATGGCAAGCTCCATCCCGTTGTGCAAAACATCCAGCACGGAGCACACAAGGAAACCCGCGTTCAGCGCCACAGCCTCACCGGGCTCAAGATATACCTGGACACCGTATCGCTCTTGCACCCGTGCAATGCAAGCCTCTAGCAGAGGAAGATCGTAACCCGGCCGCGTAATATGGTGCCCGCCGCCAAAGTTGATCCACTTCATATGGGAGAGGTAAGGGCCAAAGGAGGCTTCCACTGCGTCCAGCGTCTGAGACAGGGCGTCGGCGTCCTGTTCACAGAGGGTGTGAAAATGCAGACCGTGTACATCGCCGAGACGGCCGGACTCAAAGTTTTCCGCCGTAATCCCAAGGCGGGAGAAGGGGGCGCAGGGATCGTAGATCGCGCGCCCCTCCTGTGTAGAGCACTCAGGATTCACGCGGAGACCCACGCTGCGCCCTGCGCTGCGGGCTTTTGCCCCAAAGCGGTCAAGCTGGGAGAAAGAATTAAAGACAATGTGATCGCAGAGGTTGACGATTTCATCAAACTCCGAATCCCGGTAGGCGGGACAATAGATATGGTTTTCCTTCCCCA
>JAHZBS010000063.1:0-2796 GCA_019423265.1 Clostridiales bacterium | reverse complement strand
TCATCAAACTCCGAATCCCGGTAGGCGGGACAATAGATATGGTTTTCCTTCCCCATTTCCTCCGCGCCTAACCGGGCCTCATACAGACCGCTGGCGGTGGCGCCGCTCAGATATTGACCAATAAGGGGATAGAAATGGAACATGGAAAAAGCTTTTTGGGCCAACAGAATACGGCAGCCAGTCCGCTCCATGAGTTGCCGAAGGATCTCCAGATTCCGGACTAAAAGGCGCTCGTCCACGAGAAAGCAGGGGGTGGGCAGTTCTTCAAACCGCATGGTCAGTCCACCAAGTCCGGCGCGGTGGATTCCTTCCAGGGAAGGCCCCAACGATTCAGCGCCTCCATAAAGGGATCCGGGTCGAACTCCTCGATATTGTGAACGCCGGGCGTGTTCCAACGGCCAGTCAGAAGCATCATAGCCCCGATCATGGCCGGTACGCCGGTGGTGTAGGCGACAGCCTGAGACCCCACTTCCCGGTAACATTCCTGATGGTCACAGACATTGTAGATATAGTGTACGCGGTCCTGTCCATCTTTTTTGCCCTGGAAGATACAGCCGATATTCGTCTTTCCTTTGGTGCGAGGGCCAAGGGAGGAGGGGTCTGGCAGCACAGCCTTTAAAAATTGCAGCGGCACGATTTTGTGCCCTTCAAAGTCAATGGGCTCAATGGAGGTCATCCCCACGTTTTCCAGACATTTGAGGTGTGTCAGATAGCTCTGGCCGAAGGTCATAAAAAAGCGGATACGCTTAATGCCCGGTATATTGAGGGCCAGCGATTCCAATTCCTCGTGATGGAGCAGATACATATCCTTCTCGCCAATTTCCGGAAAATTATACACGCGCTTGATTTCCATGGGCTCTGTCTCGACCCAATGGCCGTTCTCCCAATAGCTGCCCTTGGCGGACACTTCCCGGATGTTAATCTCCGGATTGAAGTTGGTCGCAAAGGGGTACCCGTGGTCGCCTGCATTGCAGTCCAGTATGTCGATATAGTGGATCTCGTCGAAATAGTGTTTCAGCGCATACGCGGAAAAAACGCCGGTGACGCCGGGATCAAAGCCGCTGCCGAGAAGCGCGGTGATACCAGCCCTCTCGAACCGGTCCCGATAGGCCCACTGCCATTTATACTCAAATTTTGCGGTGTCCTCAGGCTCGTAGTTAGCCGTGTCCACGTAGTGGGTTTTCGTCGCTAAGCATGCGTCCATGATGGTCAGATCCTGATAGGGCAGCGCGAGGTTGAGAACCACATCGGGCGATACGGATTCGATCAAGGCGATAAGCGCGTACACATCATTGGCATCCACCTGCGCCGTGGTGATTTTTGTTTTCGTCGTCGGCTCGAGTTTCTCTTTCAGCGCATCACACTTTGCTTTTGTGCGGCTGGCGATGCAGATTTCCTCAAATACAGCGCTGTTTTGACAGCATTTATGGATGGCGACGCTGGCGACGCCTCCACATCCGATGATCAATACTTTTCCCATAGTTACCTCCATTGTCGTATTTAGTTAGAAAGTGCCAACAGCAGTTCACGGACGATCTTGCAGGCCGTGGCCGTGGATATGCCGCTTGGATCGTAGACAGGGCTGAGCTCATTGACGTCGCAGCCGACAATATGGCCCCTTTGACAAACCGTCAGAACAGCGTCGAGAAGCTGAGGAAAGGTTACGCCGCCGGCCTCGGGCGTTCCGGTGCCGGGAAATCCTGAAGGATCCAATACATCTAAGTCCAGAGTGAAATAGATGGGTTTGCCGTGGAGAGCTTCCAGAAGATCAGACAGACCGTCGAAGCTAAATTTCTGCGTCCGCACATGTCCCCGGGCTCCCCAGAGGAATTCACTGCGATCCCCGGAGCGGATGCCAAACTGAAAAATCCGGCCATCTCCCATCAGATCCCAGCAGCGCCGGATGACGCAGGCGTGGGAGAGAGAGGCGCCCAGATAGTCATCCCGCAGATCCGCGTGGGCATCGAAATGGATAATGTGGAGATCCGGGTAGCGCTGGACAGCCGCGCGGACGGCCCCCAAGGTGACCAGATGCTCGCCGCCCAGCATGACGGGCAGTTTCCCATCTCCCAGAATGATCTGGGTTCGCTCCTGAATCTGACCGAGAGCCGCGGCGGGATCCCCGAAGCAGAGCTCCAAGTCGCCGCTGTCAAAAATATGAGCGTCAGTCAAGTCCGCGTCCTGATAAGGACTGTAGGTTTCCAATCCGAAGGATTCACCGCGGATGGCCTTGCTGCCGAAGCGTGTTCCCGGGCGATAGGATGTCGTGGAATCGAACGGGGCGCCAAACAGAACGATGGACGCCTCCTCGTAGGGAGCGTCACAGCCGATGAAGGTTTCAATATTGTTATTCAACATCGCGGAGCAGCTCCTCTACATAGGCTGGCAGGGCAAAGGCGCCTGCGTGAAGCCGCGTCGTATAATAGCGGGTTGACAGGCCCAGGAGATTCCAGGTCACCGCCTGTAGATCATGAACGGGGTGATACTGTTTGGAGGCGAATCCGAAGAGCCAATGTCCGGAAGGATACGTTGGGATATGTGCCTGATAGACCCGGCTGATGGGGAAGCTCTCCACGATCCGCTTGTGGGCGCGCTGCATGGCGGCGGCATCCTCCTCATAGAAAGGACTTTCATGTTGGTTGACCATAATCCCATCGCACCGCAGCGCTTTGAAGCAGTTTCCGTAGAATTCTTTTGTGAAAAGGCCCTCGCCTGGCCCAAAGGGGTCGGTGGAGTCCACGATGATCAGATCGTATTCATTCTCCCGGGTTCGGATGTATTTCAGTCCATCCTCAA
>JAHZBS010000062.1 GCA_019423265.1 Clostridiales bacterium | reverse complement strand
CATACGCCGCAGAAAATTCGTATTATGGCGGTCTGCTCCGCGCGGACTTTACGCCAAAACCAGCCTATGAGGTTTTACAGGATTTGATCCACAGGGAATGGAAGACCTGCGCTGCGCTTGACACCGGCGACACGGCAGAGGCATCCTTCCGCGGCTTCTTTGGCCGGTATTCTCTGACCGTTACCTGTAAAGGAAGGCAATTTACCGAGGACATCCACCTCCAGAAGAAGGACCCCCGCGAGTTCACCATTGTCTGCGATTGATGGGTATTTGAATTTCATGACATGGTCAACTTAACGTACGCCCACACCAAAAAAACCTTGAGTGAAAAAGTAAATTCCACGCCAATGCTGAATTTACTTTTTCATTCAAGGCACACCAAAAAAAATGAAAAAAGGGCTTGCAAAAACAAAGAAGATAGCATATAATAGTACATGCGATGCGCGAATGGCTCAATTGGCGGAGCACTGGCTTCCCAAGCCGGGGGTTGCGGGTTCGAGTCCCGTTTCGCGCTTCTGAGAGGAAGAGTCGAATGTCCACACGGCATTCGGCTTTTTTCATGCCGCATATCATTCGCCATACCCGATATTGAAGAAGGCCCCGTGTGGGCTATTTGTGCCGGAGCGTCACAAATAGCTCGCCCCATCGCTAACGCTCCGGAAAGGAGATTATCATGACGAAACCAAAACTTGTCATCGCTCAGCCCTCGCTTCCCGCTGAGACCCGCGAACTGCTCCAGCAGGATTTCGAACTGATCTACACAGATCCGCAAAAGCCGGAGATTCTCCACCGAGACTTGTCCCAGGCGACAGCCTTGTTTCCCGCTTCACTGCAGGTCGATGAAACTCTGCTGTCCCATGCGCCCCTGCTGCGCATCGCCAGCAATGTAGGGGTTGGGTACAATAATTTTCACCTTGACGCTATGCGCCGCCATTCTGTCATCGGCACCAACACCCCCTCTGTACTGGATGACGCCGTGGCCGACGCCATCGTGGGCCTGATGCTGGCATGTTGCCGTAGGATCAGCGAGCTAGACCGGTATGTAAAAGAGGGGCGCTGGAATGGCCGGGAGGGGCGCGGACTCTTTGGGCTGGAATTTAGCAAAAAGGCCCTGGGCATCATCGGGATGGGACGCATCGGACAGGCCGTAGCCCGTCGATGCCGCCTTGGCTTCTCGATGCGCGTCCAATACCACAACCGCAAGCCCCTCCCCTCCGACGCGGAAGCTATATACACGGACATGGACACTTTACTGCAAACTTCGGATTATATCCTCGTCATGACGCCTCTTACCCCGGAGACGGAGGGCATGATCGGCCTTGAAGAGTTTCGTAAGATGAAACGAACCGCCATCTTTATCAACGCCTCCCGAGGCGCCGTCGTGCGGGAATCCGAGATGGTTGAGGCCCTTTCTCTGGGATACCTGTATGGAGCGGGGCTTGATGTCTACCAGCAGGAGCCCATTGATCCCGCCAACCCGCTCCTTAGATTTCCAAATGTTGTGACAACGCCCCACATCGGCTCGTCAACCCATGAGACGCGGGACGCCATGTTTCTGCGCGCCGCTCAGAATATGCACGCTTTTGCTTCCGGACAAACGCCTCCGGACGTGGTGCCAGAACTGCGGTAGGCTTGGGGTCCACAACCCTCACAGGGTATCTCTCATTGCAGCAGCTTAGCAACGCAGGAAGCCAGCTTCCTGTAGTCGTCAATGCAGAGAAAGGTATAGGAGGATCGGTACACATCCTCGTCATTTCCCCCCGGACCGTAGTCGTCGCCAACATAGATGATCTCGGAGGTTGACAAATGCTGGCGGCGGCAGTAAGAGTCCAGCGCATTTCGTTTATTGTACGGCTGTGGCACGATATCAAAGGAGGATGAGCCCCCCACGAAGACTGTATACGGGTAGAATGCGGCGCGGACGGTGGACAGCATGCGCCGCCGAAATGCGCGCGAGGGGTCTACGGCCAGCTTGTCTTCCAGGGAGGCGGCTGTTCCAAGAAGGGGGAATGTCATCAGGCCTGACACGTGAAATTCCACACTGTCTCCTTGGTATTGTTCAAGTCCCCACTGCTTTCGCAGGGACATAGCCTGCGCTAAGGCCCACTCCCGATCGACCGGGGCCGATTGGTCGTCTATAATCTGAAGAGCCCCATTTTGACAGGTTGCAGCTTGCATCCCATAGTGGCCGATGATATCGAGGGGATAGCGGTCTAGCTGCTCCCATATGCGGCGGCAGGAGCCCGCACCGACGATGAGCAGCCGGTAGCGCTCTCCGAGGCGCTCCAATATCCGGCGATTGTCATGGTCAAGCTTACTTTTGTGCTGTGTCAAAGTCCCATCGAGATCGAAGGCGATGACTTTCCAGTTGACCACGTCAGCCATGTCAGTCCTCCTCCGAGAGCGCGGATACAATGGCGATTGCCGTGCGAGGATCGTTGGTAGTCACCAGACGACCGCCCCGCTGGATTGCCAGGGCGAAATCTTCTCTTTCTGTCAGCGATGCACCAAGCCACGGTTCAATACCCCTGTCCAACAGATCGCTGAAGTAGGATTGGCGCGGACAGGGGGACTCATCGAAAATACAGGCGCAGTAGAGGTATTCCTCCGGATCCCGGTTCTGATCGGACAAATATCGGTAGGGGTAGAAGCCGTGTAACCGGTAACGGTGGGGATACTTGTGGTGAATGTATTCCAGAAGCTGTGCATTGAAACTGTTGAGGATGCAGCGCTCAGCCAAACCATGCCTCTCCACGCTATCGATAACGTTGACCACGCATTCATAGCTAAAGACGGCGCCGCACTCGCCCGGATAGTCCTTTAATTCCAGATTGAATTGCAGGTTGGGATAGCGCTCGAATTCATCCAGAAATTCGTCCAGGGTGGGAATTCGCGCCGTGCCGCCCTCTTTTGCAGCAGCGTTGCAGCGACGAATCTCCGATAGGGTTTTATCTCGGACCAGTCCATGCCCATCGGTGGTTCGATCCAGCGACGGATCATGGATCAGGACGAGCCTCCCATCCTTTGTCATATGGATATCCGTCTCGATCATATCCACACCTAAATCCACAGCCGATTGAAACGATGGCATGGTATTCTCCGCATAGTCGGTGGGATTGCCTCTGTGACCGGCAATCAGCATTTTTCTCATACCTTACTCTCCCTTCTTGACAACTTGGTATCGTATGATAGAATTGTATCATATCGATCAAGTTCATTCAATTCGTGGCGCAATAGATGAATGACGATCAAAAACGATCAGGAGGGTTGCCATGATTACGATGCAGCGACAGGAGGAGATCCTGCGGATTTTGCAGGAGAGGAAAACCGTTACCGTTGGGTATTTGGCTGAATCGCTGTATGTCAGTCTGCCGACGATTCGGAGAGATCTGACGAAGCTAGAGAGCCAGGGACTTGTTCAGAGAAGTCACGGGGGCGTTCGGCTGAACTTGGAGCCCCATAATGAGATTCCGATCCAATTTCGCAATACCTATAACAAGCGAGAAAAATATCGCCTGTGCAAGGCGGCAGCGCCATTGGTGCGAGATGGCTTCGTTGTGTTTATGGATGGATCGACGACGGTCTTGGCGCTGATAGGCCTTTTTAAAGAAGTTCATAACTTGACGGTCATCACCAACGGTGTGCGCGCCGCCGTTATGCTGGGAAAGGCGGGCATTCGCACCTATTCAACGGGGGGCGAGCTGATTGAATGTTCCATGGCCTTTGCCGGGCCGGTGGCGCAGAATACGGTGAAGAGCTTCAATGCGGATGTATGCTTTTTCTCCTCCAGCGGGCTCAGCGAGGACGGATGGATCTCCGATTATTCAGAGGCGGAGACGGCGCTGCGGCGGGCCATGATTGAAAACGCCGGGCAATCCGTCTTTCTGTGCGATTCTAGCAAGATCGGACGGCGCTCGGCGTTTAACCTCATGCCCCTGGAGACGCTTACCTGCGCTGTTGTCGGCCAGCCTCTGCCGGCGGAAATTCACACTGGCAAATGCCAGATAATAATACCGGAAGACAGCAGTTCAAATGGGCTGTAACGGCTGAATTTTTGCTGGGAGGATCCGGACCATCACATGACAAGGGCTGGCGAACTTATACACCACCGCAATAGTATCGGATCGTGCCGTCAGGGGGAACATCATATATTAGCATGTAGTTCCAATAGAATGTTATCAATATAGTTTACAAAAACGGATTTGGATTGAGCTAAATATTCCGGATTCAGACGCAGATAAATATCGGCGCCTACTTTTTTGACTCTTGTAATGGCAACTTCATCAACCAGATCCTCCACATACCGGCCAATGGAAGAGCGAGATAAATGTAATTTTCTTGACAGCTGGGAAATCGTCATTTCCTTTTTGCTCAGCTCGCGTATTATGTCAACCTTGGTTTCATTGCCAAACGACTTGATCACGGAATAAACCGTGATATATCCATAATTCATGCTTTGGAATAATATATCTGAAAAGTTACAGCCCAAAGCGAAGGCATAAGGCCTTTTTCCTTTTGTCGATCTTCTCATAATAACATACTGAGCCAAATAACATACAGAATAGGTTTGATTCTCAAGATTAACTTCATCACTGATCTTGCAAACCCGTTTCACTTGACTTGCAGTGTCTGGGGAGGCGAAGCTATGAATGATGTCTGCTTTATCCTTATTTTTCGCATGAAACTTCTCTATCTCGATGAGCAAGCTTTTTAGATATGTAATTAATTCGTCAACCAGCTGATTGAAATGATAAAACATATAATAGAAATGATCAATTTTAATCCATTGGCTCAGCATAGTTAGCGCCTTTGCAACACTTTCGCCCTCTGCCAAAAGGACTTTCTGCATATTGATACCCTCGAACGTATGGAGATAGTGCGCAAAGACAAATCGCTTCAAAGAGCGCTTGTCCTCAAGCTTTTGGAAAAAATCTTGGATGGCATCTCCAAAAAAATCGGTTTTTTCTAAAAGTAATTTCGTCAGGACACAGCCAAAGTGTTCACTGTAATGGAAAAAAGGATAGAGAGAATCTGGTGGACTCGGATTATTCTTTTTGAGCCGGAATAAATCATAGTTATACAGTATCACATCCGTCTTTTCATGTGTAAGCGAGCTCAGTCGGGTTTCTACAGCCTTGCGATTAAAATATACTATATTATAAAATAAGGAATCATAGAGGATACCAAGAGATTCATTGATATTCACATCATCCACTCCAATCCGCATAATGTATAATAAGATTAGCATTAATATGTGAACAATTCAAGGGAAATTACAAATTTTATCAAAAATATGCTATACCATTCGTGAACGTATATATCGGAGTTTGGCACTCCATATACCGAAACCGCTTCCCGAAGGATTTAATCACTTTGCTCAGCTGGAAGAAAGCCCTAGGTACACAAGCCGCTGTTCTCGGTTCAGAACCGGGGTTGTAGCGGCACTTCTGACAATCGAATGGGGAAGCGGAAATTACCCCCAAAGAAAAAGAACCCCTTGTAGGGGCTCTCAGAGGGCTTATTCGAGGTCTAATTGGGTAAAGTCGATGTTAAGATTTGTCAAGGTTTGAACTTGAACTGTGTCGCGGAAGGTGTATACAGATGGAGAAATGTCTTGATCAGTAAGGTGATAGACCGTTATTGTCTCTCTGTCCGGATTCACTATCCAGTATTCTTTGACGCCATATACTGCATAAAGGTTAAGTTTTGTCAGGTAATCTCGGCGGGCAGTGCTAGGGCTAACGATTTCAATAATCCAAGTCGGAGCTCCTATACAGCCCTTTTTCGTGATCTTATCCCGATCACAGATAACCATTAAATCAGGCTGCACTATGTCATAATGGAATAGTTGTACATTTTCATCAATAATCTTATCCAAATTTCTCTAAAATGTTCAGCCGGAAAATGAGCGACCGGAAACTGACGGAAGAGCATCCAGAAAAAGGATTGACAAAGGATTGATAAAAAAACGGGCTCCCCCATGGGAACCCGCCTAAACAGCAAGCGCGAAACGGGATTCGAACCCGCGGCCCTCGCCTTGGCAAGGCGATGCTCTACCTCTGAGCCATTCGCGCATCAAAGTATATATAGTATACATCACTTCCCCGAATATTGCAATGATTTCTTTATAAACTTAATCTTCATAATTGGCTCCAACCGGCGCCTGCTATAAACTTTCTTAAATTTTTTCATGTTTGGTTGCTATTTATCGCCATCGTGGTATACTAGAGATGGTACTATCAAACCCCAAAAGGAGGTTTCTTCCATGGCAAATTTAGAAGAAGAATTAAAACGGATTCTGTTAGCCGGTCTCGGCGCTGTCGCCGTGACAGCGGAGAAGGCGAAAGAAATGGTCGACGATCTGGTGAAAAAAGGCGAGATCACCGTAGAACAGGGAAAAGTTCTGAATGAGGAATTGAAGCATACGGTGAAAGAAAAAGTCCGCAGCGCTGTGGGTGAAGCTGAACCCAGCACTGATTCCATTCTCAAAAGCCTTGACACCATGAGCCCCGAAGATATTGCCGCCATCAAGGCAAAATTGGACGCTATGTCACAGGCTAAGGCGGAAGATACACCGGATGAAGCCGAATCGAACTAGCTTGGACTCCGAAAGCCGCAAGCGGCTTCGAGAAATTCTGGCGATTCTGATTCAACATGATGTGATACGGGGGCTGACGCCCGAAAAGCTGCGCGACACCATTGAGGACCTGGGCCCCACCTTCGTCAAGATCGGACAAATCATGTCCATGCGCCAGGACATGCTGCCACCTGAATACTGTGATGAGCTGACAAAGCTGCGCACAGAGGTGGCCGCCATGCCCTTTTCCACGGTGAAGTCCGTAATCGAATCAGAGTACGGAAAACCCCTGTCCAGCATATTTGCCGAGATTGATCCGACGCCTCTGGGCTCCGCTTCCATCGCCCAAGTTCACGCGGCGGTGCTTAGAGATTCCAGCCGCGTCGTTGTCAAGGTCCAGCGGCCGGACATCCATGATACCATGGCCCGCGATATCGCGCTGCTGCGCCATGCATCAGGCCTTTTGCGTCTAGCAGGCGGAATCGGGGAGGTCCTAGATTTTGACGCCATTCTGGATGAAGTTTGGTTCGTGGCCCAGGAAGAAATGGATTTTCTTATGGAAGCCCACCACGCCGATGAGTTTTCATCGCATAATCGAGGCATCGCGTATATCGGCTCCCCGAAAATTTATCATCCATACACCACATCCCGGGTGCTAGTGATGGAATATATCGACGGGATTCCCATCGACCACATCCCGGAGTTGACGGATCTCGGATATGATCTTGCGGAAATCGGGAGCAAGCTGGCAGAAAATTATGTCAAACAGATCATAGACGATGGATTTTTCCACGCAGACCCACACCCGGGCAATATCCGCGTCCGCGGCGGCCAAATTATCTGGATCGACCTGGGCATGATGGGCCGCCTCAGCAAACGGGATCAAGAACTCCTGCGCAAAGCTGTATACGACCTGGCTACCTCCGACGTGGCCGGGCTGAAGGATGTGGTGCTGTCTCTGGGAATTCACAGCGAAAAAATCAATCACGCCAAACTCTATACCGACCTGGACGACCTGCTGCTTAAATATGGCTCCCTGGCTGTGGGCGACATGGATATGGCCCGGATTTTAGATGATCTCCTTTCCATAGCCAATGAGCACCAGATTTCGATGCCAAAGGGCATTTCTATGCTGAGCCGCGGAATCATGACCATTGAAGGAACTATCAGCATGGTCAGCCCCTCCAGCAATCTTGTGGAGATTGTAAAAAACCATCTCTCCTCCCATGTCCTTCACGATGTGGATTGGAAGCACGAGCTGAAAGAAAGCGGCCGCGCCCTGCTCAAATCAAGCCGGAAAGCGCTGGACCTGCCATCGCAGCTCTCCGATATTCTCAAGATGACCATCAAAGGGCAGACAAAGGTCAACCTGGACCTGACCGGCTCCGAGCAGCCTCTGCACCAGATCGACCATATGGTCAACAAACTTATCCTATGTATTATAATCGCGGCGCTGTTCGTCGGATCGAGCCTCCTCTGTCTGACGGAGATGCGCCCAACGATATTGGACATTCCCGCCATCGCCTTTTTTGGCTTTCTGGCAGCGACTTTGCTGAGTGTCTGGCTGTTTTACACAATCGCGCGCAAGAAAAAGCGATAGCGTTCCAAGGGGAACTGCTATCGCTTTTTTTACGCGCCGCGCGCCGCGGAATCCAACATGGCAAGGCACTGCCTGAGTTCCTGGGGATCTGGCTCTGCCCGCTGTATGGCCTCCTGCGATTTTTGCAGCGCCACGCGCAGGGCAATGGGGGATGCCGGTGTCAGCGTACTGGCCGTCTCATCGACCAGCTTCGCTAACGCACCGTAGACTTTCATAACCTCATGCTCTCTCGCTATCTCCCGCAGCAGCGCATCCAGCCTCCAATGCCGGTTATGCTCTGTCACAACCGCCTTTAACTGCACCGGTGCCACGCCCGCTTCCTTCATTCCGGTCAGAAGCGCATCCATTCTTGCCCGCGATAGTTGACTCATGAGCAGAAATTCGTCCGAGAATTCTGGGCCGCTGTAGCTCTCTACACTTCTCGAAAATCCAGCCAGCCCAGCCAGATATCCAACGGTCTGAGACAGCATCGCCGTCGAAATATCTTCATACGGTATACCCAACCGCTCCAGGATCTCCCGGATCTGTTTTCCTCTCGGCTGGTGGGCTGGGATCTGATATATAAGCACTTTCTCCTGTCCCTTCACGGCAGCACTCCCTTCCAATTCTAAGCATTTCCAATTTCATCCAAGGATATACCCTTGTGCTATATAGACAGCTTCCTGTCCAATCAGTGTATCATGATATGCCAGACTTGTCAAATCGCCCAACGCATGAAACCGGGCGGCCACAAACCCATTTTAGTTTGTGGCCGCCCCTTTCAGTCCCCTATGCTATACAAGGGTTTCCTCCCTCTCCCCGTCTTCGGCCGGCAGCTGCTGCAAAATGTAGGATATAACCTGGTCCGGTTTGATGTGTAAGACCATGGCAATCTCGTCGTACAGCATCTTTTCAGCCTCCCTTAAAAACCGTTCATCGGCGGAATGGAGCTTTCGGCCTTTCGCCAGCTGCTTTTGCTGGTGCAGATGCAGGGCTTTGATCATCCCGATCAGCTCCGCTCGATCTCCCCGCGATACAATCTCCTTATACAGTTCCTTGCGCTGCATCTCATTTTCAACCCACAGGGTACCCTCTTTTGGCATGGACTCGATGAGCGCCTCCATCTCATCTTTTGATAAGACGCGCCGCATCTTTGCCGTCAGCCTGTCATTCAAAACCGGCACAAAAATCGTCGCCTTTTCATCGTAGACAGGCTTTAAGATATAGTATTCAATGGGGCTGCCATTGAAATCTCGCTCTTCGATTTCTGCAATCCGGCAGACGCCATGGGCTCCATATACGATCATATCGTTTACTTGATACACGCTCCATCATCCTTTCCCCTTTGAACCTTCCATGGCATTCTGCCCCCATAATAGACGGCGGCAATTCTCGCCTGCTTCTCCTCGCTCAACAAGTTCATATGCTGATGCCATCGAGCATTGGATTCCCTGTGTTCCAGCCTGCTTTGACAAAAAGAACATCTTTCTCCAATGCACTCTGAGACCCTCAGAATGCCGCACCGGCAGTGCTCCGTCAGATAGATGCAGTCTGGATATCGCAGAGGCTTTAAATTCTGGCTGGCAGACGTCGATATGAAATTGTCAGTCCGACTCAAGTGATATCACCCCAATCCTCATCTATTGCGAAAAAACGTGTAGTCTGCTGCAACTGGACTTACGTTCCGCTAAGCAAACTACACGTTGAGTTTAGGATTAGTATACCAAATTTTCTAAAAAAATGTCATAGGCATTTTTGACAAAGCTTCCGCCTGGTTTTTTGTTGGAATCTATAGGGTCTCCGCCTACCGCGTTAAGACCTCCGGCCCATTCTCAGTCATCAGGATCATGGATTCCCATTGGGCGGACAATTTTCCATCTGCGGTGCGGACGGTCCAACCATCCCGCTCATCGATGAGAATCTCACTGCGCCCCTGGTTGATCATGGGCTCAATGGTAAACATAAGGCCCGGCGCCAACACCATCCCCGTTCCCGCCGCCGATACATAGCTGACATAGGGATCCTCATGAAATTCCAGCCCAATGCCGTGCCCGCCGATATCTCGGACGACGGAGTACCCCCTTTCCTTTATAAAAGAGTGGATCGCATGGCCCATATCGCCCAAAAGCCCCCACGGTTTCAGAGCGTCCAGGCCCACCTGAATGCTCTCCTCCGCTGTCTGCACCAAGGCTTTCGCCTCACGGGAAACCTCCCCGATCATAAACATGCGGGACGCATCGGAGTAATAGCCGTCCAGATTCGTTGAGACATCAACATTGAGGATATCGCCGTTCCTCAGCACCTCCTTCTCGCTCGGGATTCCATGGCAGACAACATTGTTTATAGAGGTGCAGACGCTCTTGGGAAACCCCTGAAAATGCAATGGCGCAGGGACCGCACCGTGGGCGATGGTAAACTCATAGACCAGCCTGTCGATCTCCTCCGTCGTCATGCCCTCCTGGACATGGGCGGCCACATGGTCCAAAAGCGCCGTATTGACCGCGGCGCTCTCCCGGATCTTAGCAATCTGTTCCTCTGTTTTAAGCAATTTCCGCCGGGGGACGAGATACCCCTCGGCCTTCAGTTCCGCCAGCCGCTCGTCCAGCTCCATGTGGCAGTGCTTATACTTTTTACCGCTGCCGCACCAGCAGCAGTCATTCCTTCCTGGTTTCATATGTACCTCCCGCTACGCGCTAGCTTCTTTTTGTATTGTACTCGCTTTCAAAGGAAAAGTCAAACACATTGCCACCCGCATATATTGTTATTGTGGGACAAAATTTTTTGAAAGGACATTCATCATCTATGAATAACACCTTTATTTTTGATTCATTGGAATTGCATCTTTTTTTCTCGCGGATCATGAGAGAACACGCCCTCTTTCTCGAAGCAGGCTTTCAGATGAAAGATACCTCGCACATAGCCAAGGCCCGGTGGTATCGAGTCCAATTTGAAGCCCTGCTGCGGGAAACCGTTGAAATCAGCGACGGGCTCATCCGAGAGGATGTCGCACAGTCCGGCGAGATTGTGACCTGCTACACCCCGTTCGCAGAGCGGAAGACGCAGCAGTTAACCGGCATCATGATCGACAGCCGGATCACCGCCATGGAACAGCAATTGAATGCAAATTGCGGCGGATGCGCCCCCCAGGGCCTTGAGGGAAGAGTACAAAGGATCAACCGGAGAGCGGCCTGTCTATTAGACGGACTCATCGCTTTTAAAGAAAGCATTCTGCATGACGTAAGGCATTGCTGCCTGTTTACAGCGAATTATCCTCTTCTCATCGAGCACATTATCCGGGAAGCAAAACTGTACCGTTCCTTTGTCGAAGAACTGGAGAGAGAAGGCTGTCTTTGCCAGCAGAACATGCGGGATGTGGAACTGTTCTGGAACCAAATCATGTTGGAACACGCCCTATTTATCCGCGGCCTTCTCGATCCGACGGAGGCACAGCTTATCAAAACGGCGGATGCGTTTGCAAACGAGTACGCTTGCCTGTTGAAGGAAGCGAGCCAGAAGAATTGCATTACCATTCGGGAGCTGACGCGGAGGACTGTAGAGGAAACCATGCGGTACCGCGACTTTAAGGCAGCCGGCACAAAAGGCATCGTGGAGTGCAACATTGCATCCATCATCCTGCCGCTCCTCGCTGACCACGTCCTGCGGGAGGCCAACCACTATCTGCGGCTCCTACAGGAATAACCCAAGCGCCCCGGCCCTGTCCAAAGGATCCTCGCCGGACAGGGTCCCGGCTTCTTGTGCGAAAAACCTATTGACAGCCGTGCTGACCCGTGCTAAGATTAAGAATCATAGATTCAGCAGGTTGACGCTTGTTCTTGAAT
>JAHZBS010000061.1:4231-12019 GCA_019423265.1 Clostridiales bacterium | reverse complement strand
GCCCACCCGTGGGCAATTGCTGTAACTTTTTCTGGGCCAGGTTGACGCTGGACGTAACATCCAGCAGGATTTCAGCCTGCTGCCTGCGAAATGCCACCATCCCCACCTTATCCCGCTTCTGATAGGAATCATACAGCATGGAGAGAATCGCTTCTTTCGTCTCCTTCATCCGCTTTGACGCTCCCATGGAGCCGCTGGCGTCCACGACAAAGACCACCGTTGCGCCCACATGATTCTCCCGCACCTTATATCGAAAATCGGACTCCTCGATGGAGAGAACTCCGCCGGCAGGGCGCCTATCCCTCTGGTACATCGCCGCCGTCCGCAGCGTCGCGTCCAAGGCGAGATCTTGCTGCTTTGGAGTTTTGTGCTGGCTGAAAGCGGCATACCGCCCTCTGTTCGTTCCGCTTTTACTCTTACTCCGGCGGCCGCTTCCTTTCCGCTGCATTCGATCCCGGGGAGCCGCCGGAATGGCAGAGAGCAGATAGATCCGCTCTCCCTCCTCCAGCTGTTCCTCACCCCCGTCCGGCCGTTCCCATTCCTGCACGCCGGATGTCTCCATCTCCTGGCCGTCCTGCTGGCCCTCCACGTCCTGTTGGTAGTCTGGCACGGAATTTTGATTCGTCGGAGACTGGTCTGTCTCATTCTGTGATTGTTCCGGCTGCCGGCGATTCTCCTGCTCCGGCTGCTCCGAAGATCCCCTCCCATCAGGTTCCTCCGAAGTCTGCCGCCTGCGGTGAGGCATCACATATTCCGCCGCTTCCTTCACGTCCTGCGCCTTGATGTACTCACGGCCCTCATAGGCTGCAATGGCGGCGGCGGTGCGGACCAGAATGACCTCGCAGCGGTTTCCCTCTGTGCCGGCCTGAGCGGCAAAATTTGCCGCAAGCTCCCGCACCGCCGGGTCCGGCTCAATGAATGAAACCCTCTTCCGCGCCTTTGCAATCTTCTCCGCCAGTTCCTCTGTGTCCTGGGCATACCGCTCCACAAAAGAAGCCGGATCCCGCTCGAAGTCCAACCGGCGGCGGATAATCTCCCTCCGCCTCTCCAGATCGAATTCTCCCGCTACGGGAACATACAGGCCAAACCGATCCAGGAATTGGGGGCGCAGCCGCCCTTCCTCAGGATTCATGGTCCCCACCAGTGCAAAGCGGCAGCTGTGGCGGTAGGAGATTCCTTCCCGCTCCACCAAATTTTCGCCGCTGACGGCAGCGCAGATCAGAGTGCTAACAATGCTGTCCGGCAGAAGGTTGACCTCGTCCACGTAGAGGATATTGCCGTCCGCCCGCTCCAACAAGCCGCCGCTGAAGGCCCGTCTGCCCTCCCTTACAGCCGTCTCAAAGTCAAGGCTCCCGATGAGCATATCCTCCGTTGTATTGAGGGGCAGATCCACAATCTTTACGCCGCTTAACGCCCCTAGCGCCCTGACAATGGTGGATTTGGCACAGCCCTTCTCACCGCAGAGCAGAACTCCGCCAATCCGCGGCTCGATGAGGTTTAAAATCAACCCCCGCTTCATCTTCTCCTGTCCCACGATGGCGACAAAGGGGTATAGCTGACTATGCATCAAGCAGCGCCTCCAAATCGGATGGCAGCCCATCCGTGTTGTCAAAGGGCAGCTTTCGCATTCGGTGCGGCAGTACCATCCTCGCAGCCTTCACAATATGGCTTCGCGCTACTGCCCCGTCGCCCTGAAAGGCGGCCAACGTCTGCGCTGTCTTCAGAAGAGTAATATCCGCCCGATGTCCATCCACCTCCAGCGCCACGCCAAGCTTAGCCGCGTCCAGGTACCTATCCTCTGGGATCGCAATCTGATCCAGCGACTCCTGCGCCTTGCGGATCTGCTCCCGCAGGGCTGCCTGCTCAGGGCGCCACTGCTTTGCAAATTCCTCCGGATCCCGCTCAAATTCCAGGCGGCGGCGAATGAGCTCGCTGCGCATGGCCAAATCCTGCTCTCCCCGAATTTCCACCACCAAGCCGAACCGGTCCAACAGCTGGGGCCGCAGATCCCCCTCCTCAGGGTTCATGGTGCCCACCAATACAAACCGGGAGGGGTGACTGTACGAGACGCCTTCCCGCTCCACCGTATTGACGCCCATGGCGGCGGAATCCAGCAGAATGTCCACAATATGATCGTCCAGGAGGTTGATCTCGTCCACATAGAGAATATTTCCATTGGCCTCCGCCAAGATCCCCGGTTCAAACTCCTTTTTTCCCTTCTTGATGGCTTCCTCAATGTTGAGCGAGCCTACGACGCGGTCCTCCGTAGCGCTGATGGGCAATTCCACCACCCGGCGGCGATACCGCACCGTCTCCGGGCACTCACTGCCTTCGCAGTCCGCACACAGGGGCGGACGGCCTGGCTGACAGTGAAACGCACAGCCCTTGACCACCTCTATCTCCTCCAGCAGATCGCACAACCCGCGCACGGCCGTGGATTTGGCCGTGCCCTTCTCCCCCCGTATAAGTACGCCGCCCAGGGCAGGGTTAATCAGATTGAGAAGCAGCGCTAGCTTCATATCCTCCTGCCCTACGATGGCGGAAAATGGATATACATTGCGTTCCATCCGTTACCTCCGTTCTGCCGCCTTCGCGGCCGCCAATATTGAATATTCCCCGTCTCTCAGCCACGCGGGATAATCGCGGATCACGGGTATGTCCGCCTCCCTTGCCGTCTTCAGCAGCTGGCGGTTATACTCATTGCCCCGCTCCTCCCAGGCGCCTGCGTCGATGACCAGCGAGGCATCCCGAATCAGCGCCGTCCCCTCTCGGAGTATCGCATCCTCCACCGGCAAAAAAGCTGGAGCGCTGACCACGCGGTCCGATAATTCCCTTGCCACCTGATAGTCAACGTCATTTTGGAAGAGGATGCCTGTGGCAAAGGGAATCTCTTTTTTCTGTAAAGCCCGATAGCAGGGAATGCCGCTCCCGTCCCCCGCCACCACAAATACCTTTGGCGTCCCCGACGGCTTCGTCAGCTCCACACTGCCCATGAGCATGTTGTAAGACCCGTGGTTGACCTCATAGAGATTGTTGATCGTCTGCTCGTCAAAGATCTCGTCAGGCGGTCCGAACTTTGAGATCACCTCGCCCTTGACACAGCAGACATAATCCGATATTTTGGTGGCAAGATCGATCTCATGGAGCGACATGATGACCGTGATCCCCTTCTCCTGCGCCATCTCCCGCAGAATATCGAGCAATTCGATCTTGTGGCGTATATCCAAAAATGCCGTGGGCTCATCCAAAATAATCATCTGTGGCTGCTGACAGATGGCCCGCGCCAGCATGATCCGCTGTCTCTGTCCATCGCTGATCGCTGAAAAATCCTTATCCTCCAGCTCTTCCCCGTGGACTCTCTGCAGGGATTCCCGCACGATCTCATGGTCTTGTCTGGTTAATTTACCGAGTCGGTTGGTATAGGGGTACCGCCCCGTCGCCACAACCTCCCCGCATGTCATGAGCTCCGTGCGAATGCGGTCCGTCAACACAACGGCCACCTGCTGCGCCAGCTGATGATGGGTCATCTCATCCAGATCGGCGCCATCGATATAGATCTTTCCACTGATCTTGGGCAACTGTTTGATGATGGTTTTGAGGATGGTGGACTTCCCAGACCCGTTGGGCCCGATGAGCGTCAGAATTTTTCCCTTTTCTATGCCAATATTGATATCGTGGATCAACGCCTTCCTGTGGTATCCCACCGCGAGATTCTCCGTGCGAAAGTACATGCGCTCCCTCCTCTCAGGCATTTTTCTTGCGTTTGATCATCAGCCATATGACCACCGGCGCGCCAAAGATCGACGTCACGGTGCCGATGGCCATCTCCGTGGGCGCGAAGGCAGTCCTAGAAATCAGATCACAGAACAGGCAAAATACGGAACCGCACAGATAGCTGACCGGGATAATCCAAGCGGGCTTGGATGTCTTCATGAGCATTTTGGTAATGTGGGGAACCGCGATGCCCACGAAGGATATGGGACCGGCGAAGGCCGTGACACAGGCGGATAATAAGCTGGACAGGAGAATCAGCGCCACCCGGAAGGCTTTGATGTTGATCCCCATGCTCTGCGCGTACCCTTCCCCCAGCTGGTATGCGCCGATGGGTTTCGACAGGAGAAAGGCCGCCGCCAGGCCGAGAAGACAGAGGACGGCCGAGAATTTCACATTGCTCCAGGAGGCGCCGGAAAAGCTGCCCATGGACCAGGATGTAAGGTTGGCCACGTCCGTCTCTTTTGCGAAGGTTATGAAGAAATCCGTAACCGCAGAACATATGTAGCTGACCATGATGCCAATGACGAGCAGCATGGACATACTGCCGATCCGCTGGGAGAACAGCAGAACCATGCCCATGACCAACAGCGACCCGGCAAAGGCAGCCGCCACCATGACCGAGGACGGCACACTCTTCCAATATTGGAGCGCAATAATCATGACAAATCCCACCGTCATCTTCGCCCCGGAGGAAATTCCCAACACAAAGGGGCCGGCTATAGGATTGCGGAAGAAGGTCTGCAACAGAAATCCCGATACGGACAGCGCGCCTCCCAAAATAGCCGCCAGCAGAATCCTGGGAAGCCGGATCTTCCAGATGATATTGCTCTCCACCGAATCGTCCCGAATTCGAAAGAAAATGATCCGGATGATCTCCTTTGCCGGGATGGATACCGTTCCGGAATTGATATTGACAATCACCAAGAGGAAGAAAAGAAGAAACAGCGCCACGATGATACATTCATAGCGAAAAATTGTCTTGACACGGTCTCGTTTCACAATTGTACCTCCAAATATAAAATATGGCCGAAGGCACTGCCTCCGGCCGTACAAGGGAAGCTTACTCCATCTTGATCAAATGCTCTGTGGTAATGGTTCCTCCGGAAGCGATGATGTCATTCATATCTTTGATAATCGATCCGATCGCCGCTGTGGACTGGGTGAAGTCAGCGGATGTATACCAAACATGCTTGTCCTTCACCGCCTTGCAGGAAGCGTACAGCTCGTTGCCGGCAATCATCTCGTCCAGGGTCGTGTATTTATCGGAAAAACTGACAAAGAAGATGTAGTCCGTATCTTGTATGGATGCATATAACTCTTCGAAATTCACGGTGCTGGTACCGGTCTCATCGGGATTGAGATCCGCCAGATTGTACTTGCCGCCGGCCAGATCGATCATCTTGGCCATGTAGTCGCCGCCATTTCGCACGTAACACTTTCCGCTGCTGCTGCTGGTATAGAACATGGCGATGGTGACGTCGGACTTCTCCGCGGATGTCACGCTCTCCACAATGGCCTTCTGCTCTTCGAAGTAGGCGTTGGCCTCCTCCTCCATATCACAGATGATTCCCCATAGCTTGACCCATTCCACCCGGCCCAGGGGGTGATCCTCTTTGGATGAGGTCTCCACAATATAGGGGATCCCCAATTCTGTGTACTTTTCCAGCACTTCCGGGTAGCTATTGATCATGGTCGTATCCACTTGCAGCTGAATGTTGTTGGCCGTAATCATCTCATAGTCCGGTTCTTTGTATTTTCCGGAAAAGGCAATCTCGCCGGCTTCCATCTTTTTTATGACGTCCTCCACATACCAGCCATCGATATCGGTGCTCACAAGCTTGATGTGGTCCAATCCGCCAAAGGCCGCGAACAGCGACGCCATTCCGCTGCTGGACATGAGAATCCGGTCAATGGGCCTTTGCAGGACGGACACCGACGCATCCAGATCCTTCGGGACACTTTTTCCCTCCGGCACAATGAGAAATTGCCGGTCGGACTCGGAACCTGCGGTAAACATAACATATCCGCCCTTATAGTAGTCCACATGGAATCCCGTGGCGTACTCCAGCTCCAGCGCGTGATCGAAAATCAGCTCGCCGTCCACATCCTCAGCGGTGGAATCCACCTCAGAACTCTCCGCCTGGGAAGACTCCTCCTGGGACGCCGCAGAGGAATCTCCCACAGAGGCGTCTGACGAATTCTGGCCCTGATTGCTACAGCCTGCCAAAGCCGATAACACCAGCCCCATAGCCAACAAAAATGCCATCCATTGTTTTACCCGTCGTGATTTCATACTGTACCTCCAATTTTTTTCATCAAAAAAGCCGCGTAACCCATCTGGCTGCGCGGCCGTTTTCCCACACAAAAATAAGCGCGTACCAGCGCCCAAATATCGCAGGCGTACCCTGGCACATTCCTTTAAGCAGGTCTTCTGACTCGCGCATAGGGAGAACGTCCATCTCTCCTGCATCTCTGTTCTGCCTTCCCAGTTTCCCAGTGACTGACTTGCGTCAAGGAACAGAGACTCTGCGCTCACAGCGGCGGTTCCGTTGGGGCTTGTACCCCATTCACTATTCTTCTACCGCAGTCGTTGGCTGCGGCAGACACTTAAAAGATAGATTCAATTGTCATGCATTAGCGCGTGGTTACATTCGGCTGTCTTTGTATTTCGGCTTCATTATATCACCCTGGCTTTTGTTTTGGTATAGACAAAAGCAGGTAATTTTTGTACTTTTATGTTAACCTCCCTCTGGAGCGTTAGCAGGGGGCGGAAACGCCGATGGCATCCAGCCAGCCGTCATACAGCTCATCGGCCGCTGCGGCGCTGATCTGAGGATAAAACCGCTCGGCCTCCGCCACAAAGCCGGCCAGCTCTGCGGCATCCCGCCAGACGCCGCCGGTGAGCCCCGCCATATAGGCCGCCCCAAGGGCGGTGACCTCCGCCTCCGTCCCCGTGCTCACAGGAATTTGTAAAATGTCGCTTTGAAACTGCATTAGAAATCGATTGGCTGTCATTCCGCCATCCGCCCGCAGTGTCTTGCACGGCATCCCCATCTCCCGCTCCATAGCTCCCACCACATCGCGCACCCGGTAGGCCACGGATTCCAGCGCCGCCCGGACGATGTGGCTTGCATTGGTCTTACGGCTCATGCCTTGAATGCTGGCCCGGCGGCCGTTCTGCCACCAAGGGGCGCCGAGCCCCTGAAAGGTCGATACAAAATAGACTCCCTCGCTGCTAGGCACCGATGCGGCCATGGCCTCCGTATCCGACGCCCTCCGGATAATGCCCAGATTGTCCCGAAGCCACCCGACCACAGCGCCCGCCATAAAAATGCTGCCTTCAAAGGCGTAATCCACGCGGCCCTTGTATCCCCAGGCGACAGTGGTGAGAAGCCCCTGCTCCGACGCGATGGGCTTCTGCCCGATATTGGCTAAAATAAACGCCCCTGTGCCATATGTACACTTGGCCTCGCTCTTCTCCAGACACAGGTGGCCAAATAAAGCGCTCTGCTGGTCCCCCAGCACACCTGTGATGGGGATCGGCGCGCCCAGAATATCAGATCTGATAACGCCATAGTCCGCACCGCTCTCGTATACCTTCGGCAGATTGTCCCGGGATAGGCCGAAGAATTCCAGGATCTCGTCATCCCAGTCCAAGTTTTGAATATTGAAGAGCATGGTGCGGGATGCGTTGGAATAGTCCGTCGCATAGGTTTTGCCGCCGGTGGCATTCCAGATCAGCCACGTGTCGATCGTGCCAAAGAGCAGATCGCCCCTGGCCGCCATCTCCCTGGCGCCTTCCACATATTGCAGAATCCAAGCGGCCTTTGTCGCAGAAAAATAAGCGTCCGGGATCAGCCCTGTCTTTGTCTGGAACCACTCGGTCAGCCCTCTTTCCTTGAGCTGCCCACAGTACGGCTCCGTCCTGCGGCACTGCCAAACGATGGCGGGATAGACGGGTTTACCGGTAGTCCGATCCCATGCCACCAGCGTCTCCCGCTGATTGGTAATCCC
>JAHZBS010000061.1:0-4131 GCA_019423265.1 Clostridiales bacterium | reverse complement strand
GGAAACACCAAGACATTGTTGATCTGGTTGGGAAAATCAGACCGGCCGGTTCCCACGATCCGGACCCCCGCCGCCTTAGCCACATCCGGCATGATTTCCGGTACCGGGTTGGCCATGGCAAAACAGATGGCGTCCTGGTTCATGGATGCTGCCATCTCCGCCGTCACGATCCCCGGCGCCGAAACGCCGACAAAGACATCGGCGCCCCGCATGGCATCCGCCAGCCCCCCTTTTAACCCCCTGGGATTGGTCAGAGGTATCATCTCCTCCTGCGCCCAGTTGATGCCAGGCATCCCTGCCTCCAAAATTCCTGCGCGGTCACACAGGGTCACATCGGCAAATCCATCCGCCAACAATAATTTGCTGATGGCGATCCCCGCAGAGCCTGCGCCGTTGACAACGACTCTCACCGATTCTTTTGTCTTTCCGGTGACGCGCAGCGCGTTGATCAGAGCCGCCAGTACGACAATAGCGGTTCCGTGCTGATCATCGTGAAATACCGGGATGTCCAGTTCCTCCGTCAGCCGCCGCTCGATTTCAAAGCAGCGGGGCGCTGCGATATCTTCCAGATTGATGCCGCCAAATCCAGGCGCGATCCGCTTGACTGTCTCAATAATCTCTTCCGTATCCTTGGTGGCCAGACAGATGGGGAATGCATCCACGCCGGCAAATTCTTTAAACAGAACGGCCTTTCCCTCCATGACCGGCAGTCCTGCCTCCGGGCCGATATCGCCCAGTCCCAGCACTGCGGTTCCATCTGTGACAACCGCCACCGTGTTGCCCTTCATCGTATACGTGTAGACATCGTCCCTGTTATCCCGAATCTTTTTGCAGGGCTCCGCCACCCCCGGCGTGTAAGCCAAGGCCAATTGCTCCCTGGAATCGACTTTCACCTTGGATTCGACGGTGAGCTTTCCTCTCCACTGCTCATGAAGAGCTAACGCTTTCTCCAGCTGTGTCATGTTTCCTTTCCTCCACTCTCCTAATGTAAACCAAAGGCGGTCTCAATATCGTCCACTTCCGCGCCGGAGATCTTGACGATTCCGCCCAGGGACGCCGCGTCAATGACTGATTTTGCGCTGTACTCCATGACCTCGAGGCGGTCAAAAGCTTTTAGCAGCGTCCCGCCTGTGGTGATCACACAGTCATTCTCGATGATGGCCACCGGATTGTCCTCCCGCAGCTCCTCCGCCAACCGGTCCGGCTCCAGGAAGGTGCAGCCAAAGGGATATTTGCCCACGGTGCGCAGCATGATATAACTCTCAGGTATGAGCCGCGCGTCAAAGGTGTACTCTGTGACGGCGAAGGCCATGATATTGGGCGGATGCGCCACGATCACCGCCCCGATTTCCGGGTGCTGGCGATAAATCTGATGGTGCAGCAACAGCGAACGGGACGGCACCTTGCCTGCCTCCTTGAGAAGGCCCGCCCCCTCTGGGTCCTCCCGGACGAGAACCAGATCCTCCGGATTTAAATACTTGCGGTCCATAGCGTAAGGCGTGATAAGCAGAGAGTTATCGGGGAGCCGGCAGGAGAATGTCCCCTGTCCGCTTGTAAAGAGCTGATTGTCGTACGCGCGGCTGATCATCCGGCACATATCGCGGCGTATCTCCAGCTCCTTGCTGGTATGCCCTTCCGCTGTGAACTCACCAAGGACCGGGTGAGTTTTCTGTTGAAATAGCTCCAACTCGGCGTTGGATAAAGGTCTCGTCGTCTTTCCGATGGTCCGGGCATTGATCTCTAAGCGCGCGCAAAAGTCCAGCGTCTCAAAGACCATGAAGGCCTTGAAAAGTCCCTGATCCGAACCGATCACGACGCCGTGATTCTCCATCATCACGGTGTTATAGCCCTTCTCAAACTCTGCGCTGATATTGTCCCCCAGCTGCTGGCTGCCTGGAGTCGCATAGGGCGCATAGGAAATATCCCCGGTCAACAGCCTTGCATTGGGAATCAGCGCCGTATCCGGCGTCTTCCTCGCAATGCTGAACGCTACCAGCGCCGGCGGGTGAGCGTGCAAAACCGCCTTCAGGTCCGGCCGTTTGCGGTAGATATCCCGGTGAAAGGGGTATTCTACCGAGGGGGTATGGATCCCCTCAATCGTCCCGTCCGGCAGCACCCGCATGATGTCCTCGCGGCGGAGACTCCCCTTGTCAATGCTGCTTGGACTTATCCACATTACCCCCTCCTCATCCAAGATGGACAGGTTGCCGCCGGATGTGGTCGTCATCCCATAGCTATAAATCCGGTTCATGATCATGACAATCTGATCCGCCGGGTGCAACATTTCAAAATTCATGTATTTCGCTCCTCTCTTTTAAGACTCCTCGTCTGGTTGATCCGAATCCTCTGGCTCATCCTGGGGCCATGGAATGGTGACTCGCTCTTTCACCAGCGCCGCCAGCTCTTCCATCTCCGCCTTTGTAATATAACTCTGGGGGGCAAAGACGCCGCCGCCCTGATCGCGGATCAATCCCAGCTGGTACGCTCGCTGAACATAGGGCTTCCCCTCCTCGGAGCACTGGTTGATATCCTCAAAGGTATTCCGATAATTGAGAACGACCGAATTGTAAATGGGCGCTTCATAGACCTCCAGGATCCGCATGAGCCATATGACAGCCTGTTCCCTCGTGGTATATCCAAACCGGTCCAGCAGCGCGGAATCTTCCAGCACGCCCGCCTCCTTAAGGGTATACACGATCTGCGCCAGCGCCAGATCCTCCTCGCTCAATTGGCTGGGGAGAAGATCCTGGTAGGGCTCCGACACTGTGTCGAGAATATCCTCCCGGACGGGCAGTTCCACCGCCTCCGCCAGATACTCCAGAGCCGCCATCCTCGTCACTTCACCGATATAGGCGGATCCAGCGCTTGTAAAGGACCATTCCTCCTGCACAATCTCCTGGAATTCCTCCTGATACCAGACCTCAAACCGAACCTTGACAGTATATTTGGTGTTGGTCCGAAAGTTTTCATCGGGGTACACGATCATGCTATACCACAAGTCCTGCTCACTCTGGGGTAGCATATAGCGGATCTGCACGTCCCAATCCTGCCCCTCCTTGGATCCCGTCACAGATACCTCCACATGCTCAAAGCGCAGCTCACGCTTGCCAGCGCTGTAATAACTCAGGGTAATCGGCAACCCCACCTGGCCGGCAAGCACAGACATATCCTCCGGCCGCTTGGTGAGGCTGGTGGACATTATATTTTTGACATCCTGTTGCCCTGCGTAGGGGTAAATCACAAGTTGTGCCTGCTCGTCTGTCTGGGCAGTACTTCCCCCTACCACGATGCAGTAATACTCGTTTTCCTTGCCAAACCCGATATCGGTATAGGAGGGGTTGAGCAGAGAAATCCGCAGAACCGGGTCCTGCAAACACGACTCTAGAAAATCCTGGTAATCTTTCTTCCGATAACCGTTGAATTCCACAACATAGCCTTTGTCATACCCGCAGTACTGGGCTCGATTTAAGGGGTAGACGCCGGTAAACCCGGCATCGTCCGGGTTCTCCTCCCAGCTGGTGATATTGCCGGCGCTCATGTAGCGGCTATGGTTCTTCGCCATATTGTTGAGGGCCGATGCGATGGAAAATCCGGGGAGTCCCATGTGACTCCGGATCGCGTTGATCTGATCTAAGGCGTTGTACTTGAGCTCGATATCCGTGATATCCTGATTGCCGCCCTCCTCAAGATCCCCCTGCTCCGTCCTGTTGACAGAGGCGCTGGTCCCCAATATGGCAGCGGGGGATATGAAAACAAGCAGACACAGCAGGATGCTAATACTCCGTAGGAATCTGCCCATCATGGTCTTTCCGGTGGATGTGGCGTGCCGCCCTCGTCTCATGAACAATCCCTCTTTTCTATGCGCATCCAACTGTGTCTGCTTGTTGTTTACTCGTCCTCCGGCTCCGCGCCGTCAAAATCCATGCCGGCCAGCGGATCGTCGTCCTCCTCCTCAACCTGCTCTTCCCGGATCTTCGCAATGCTGACAACTTTTGTGTCGCCCTCCAGACCCATGAGCTTGACGCCCGACGTGATCCGCCCGATCTCGGAGATATCCTCCACCCTAAGGCGTATGATGATGCCGCCGTCGGTGATCAGCATCAAATCCTGTTCCTTATTGACGAGCTTGAA
>JAHZBS010000060.1:5580-12079 GCA_019423265.1 Clostridiales bacterium | reverse complement strand
AGTACCCCTTCATAATATTGTAGCCCTTGGCAACAAACTCTCCGTCCACATTGTCAGGCAGATCCTCGCCCGTCTCCGGATCCACGATCTTGCAGGATACGCCGAACATTGCGCTTCCCACTGTGTTGACCCGGACCTCCAGGGAATCCGTCGTCTTGCTCATGGTACACCCGGGCGATGCTTCCGTCTGTCCGTAGGTGATGCAGATTTCGGTCATATTCATCTTATCGATAACCTCCTGCATAACCTTGATCGGACACGGGCTTCCCGCCATAATTCCCGTCCTCATATGGCTGAAGTCCGTCTTGGAGAAATCTTCGTGGCTCAACATGGCGATGAACATCGTCGGCACCCCGTGAAAGGCTGTGATCTTCTCCTGATTGATGCAGGCAAGCCCTTTTTTCGGTGAAAAAGCCGGGATGGGGGACATGGTGACCCCGTGCGTCATGGAAGCCGTCATAGCCAGAACCATCCCAAAGCAGTGGAACATGGGCACCTGTATCATCATCCTGTCTGCCGTGGAGAGGTCCATACAGTCCCCGATCGCCTTTCCATTATTGACGACATTGTAGTGCGTCAACATGACCCCTTTCGGGAATCCTGTTGTCCCGGACGTATACTGCATGTTGCAGACATCATGCTTATCGATCATACTCGCGCGGCGGTAAACCTCCTCCACGGGAACTTTCTTCGCCAGCTCTAGGCTCTCTTCCCAGGTATAGCACCCCTTTTGGACGGATTCGACGGTGACAATGTTGCGCAGGAAGGGCAGACGCTTGCTATACAGCGGCCGTCCCTTTGGCGTCGTCTCTAACTCCGGACACAATTCCTTCATGATTTCCACATAGTTGGAATCCTTGTACCCGTCCACCATGACCAGCGTGTGGGTGTCCGACTGCCGGAGCAGATACTCCGCCTCATGGATCTTATATGCCGTATTGACCGTCACCAGTACGGCCCCGATCTTCGTCGTCGCCCAGAAGGTGATATACCATTGGGGCACATTGGTCGCCCAGATCGCCACGTGATCTCCCGTTCTGACCCCCATGGCGATCAGCGACCTGGCAAAGGTGTCCACGTCGTCGCGGAACTGCGCGTACGTCCTTGTATAGTCCAGCGTCGTGTAGCGAAACGCATACTGGTCAGGAAATTCCTCCACCATCCGGTCCAACACCTGGGGAAATGTGAGATCGATGAGCTGCTCTTTGGGCCAGACATAGTGTCCCGTCTTTGCGTGATTCTCATACAGGCGGCGGGGCTCAGACCTGACGCCTGTGTATTGGCGCATAAAATTGGCATATTGGGGAAAGACGATTCCCGGGCTTTCCAGATTCGGCGCATACCTCTTCAGCCATTCAAGCGAAACATAGCCCTCATAGTTGATGGACTGCAGCGCCCGCATAAAATCATTGATGGGCAGATCCCCTTCCCCCATGATCATATAGCGGATTTGGCCGTCTACCTCCAGAGAATCTTTGCAATGCACATATTTAATATAGGCGCCCAGATTCTGCACCGTATGCTCAGGCGATTCGCCGCCGTAACGGTATGTATGGTGCATATCCCACAGGGCGGCCACCGCGTCGCTGGGAATCTGATTCAAGAGCTCGCTGAGCCTTCTGGTATCGGAATACACGCCGTTGGTCTCCACCAACAAGGTGACGCCCTTCTCCTCTGCAAAGGGGATCAGCGCGCGCAGCGCACTCAACACAACCTCGTCGTCCACATCCCCCTCGGGAGCCGCGTGAAGATCTCCCAGTATACGGATATACGGAGTATTAAGCTTTGACGCCAACTCGATGTATTCCAATAATTCCTGCAAGGTATTCTGAGCATTCTCTCTATACTTAATGCAGCACCCGGAGGATAGACATGGAATCTCCAAATGCATCCGATTCAGGTATTCCACCGTCTTCGGCAGCGCATCCTCTTGAAATGGTTTTGCATGTATGGAAAAAATTTGATCTCCCAGTCCCCGCAATTCGATCCCGTCAAACCCGAAATCCTTTGCAAGGGAATAGATGTCCGACCAATCGAAATCAGGACACCCCAGAGTGGAAAACGCAAGTTTCATATTTTTCATTCCTCCATCGAGTGTTTTCATCTATTGTACCACAATAGCTCCGGTATTGCCACTAAAAAATGTACACGATCTCGTCGACACAGATGGTGTGATCTCCCGCTTCCAACCGCTGGCGATTGGTCCCATAGGAAAACTCCGCCTGCACATTGGGTGCTATATGGATCTGAAACCGCGCTTTTCCATCCTTTCGCTGAATTTCCACCCGAATCTCCCCTCTGGGCGTCATAATACTGCCCCTGATGTCGGTCAATTCCGGTATGGGATACGGCGCAATCTCAATGCTCTGATATCCAGCTGATTCAGGCCGCTGCCGAATTCCCAGCAAGTACTGGAACAGATACCGGGTGACAGCGCCAAACATGGGATGGCTGTGAGAGCGCTCCCCAGTCCAGTATTCCCACAGGGTTGTCGCCCCCTGGCGCTTCCAATTGGCAAAGGAATACAGCCCCTCCGATGTCAGCAGATCGTAGGCCAGCTGGCCATACCCCCTCTCAAAAAGGACACGGGTGACCACATCTGTGCCAAAAATTCCTGTGTCATACATTCCATAGGATTCGTACCGGGACACCATATTGCGCAGTGTGCGCTCATCCCCGAGCCCCAGATCCGCCATAAAGGCGTTGGCTCCCTGTATATTGCCGGCAAAATCCCCTGTCTCCGGGTCATAATAGCGTTTCACCAGCGCAATGGATTTTTGCTGGGCCCGCAGTGCAAGATCCACGATGTCATCCGCCATCCCCAGGATGGCGGCAATCTCCATCACCCTGTGGAGCGACTTCACATAATAGTATGTATTGACGAGAGGCTCCGGAATTCGGATGGGTTCAGGCGTACACCAGTCGCCAAGGCACCAGAGTCCCGGCTGATCGCTTGCGACCAGGTCCCCCTCGCTGTGTACATCCAGATAGTCAAAATATCGAAGCATCTGAGGATACAATTCCTCCAGCACCTGCGTGTCGCCGTACTGCTTGTAGTAGACATAGGGTACCTCGACGATGGCGCAGCCCCATCCGCCAGGCCCGCCGCCCGCGTGAAAATATGGCGCCGTGTACTGCACGTGGCCGGAGTGAAGGTCCTGACAATCCGAGATATCCCGGATCCATTTCCGATAGAAAGCTTGTCCATCCAACAGCAACATGGCGGCCTCACAGGTCAATTGTCCGTCCCCTGTATAGCCATGCCGTTCCAAATGCGGACAATCCGATGGAATTCCCCCGTGCATATTGCAGAGCTGGGTCCGCAGATATGCGTCGTACAGCCAGTTCAACGTCCCCTGCCCTGAAGAAAAGGTACTCGTCACCGCCACCGCCGAATGAATGACCGCACAGTCGTCCACAACGGCATTCTTGGTAACCTCCACATACCGGAATGCATTCCAGGTAAACCGGGTGTGGTACCGCCTGGGGGTTCCGTCTGTCCGAAAAAGGCTCTTTTGCCCATGAACCCGCGCTTCCTCCAGTTCTCCCTCCGGCGTGTACTCCTCCCCGACTCGAAGCAGGATCGTCTGCGGCGTCCGGCTGTCACAGCGGATTATGGGATAGCCGCTTATATTTTCCCCCACATCGTAGATCCGATGGGCATCGGTCTCCCGAATTAAGATTGGTTTACAGTGACGAATCACACGGTCGGCCGGGCAATCTTGGAGATAATATTCGCTGTCGGGCGCCGGCGCGATCTCCACCCTATGCCACGCTGCGTCATCATATTCAGGCCCCATCCAGCCTTCCATGCGGTAGCCGTCGTCCTGGACCTCCCCTTTATAGAAATCGCTGGTCAGGACTGGCCCCTGTGCCCACTTCACTGTCTCATCTGAATCCGAACGGTACACCGTTGAAGTTTCATCGGCAAGTTCAATGGTCCAGCAGGCCTTTACATCCCCATATCGCGGTTGGCTGGCATAGTATCCCGGTCCCAGCATGACGCCGATACAATTGGCTCCATCCCGCAGCCACTCCGTAATGTCAAAGGTCATACAGTAGATCCGATGCCGCAATTCCTCGCCATATGCCTGGACACAGTGGGCCTGCGGCATCGGGTGATAATCGCTGTTGACGGGTACGAATACGTCCTCATTCACACGATGTCCATTGATATACAGCTCAAAAAAACCTAACCCGCAGATGGTGATTCTGCCTGTCTCTCCTCTCCTGCACTCGAATACCTTGCGGAGACAGGGCGTATCTGTCCCGCTCCCAGGCGAAACCCAACTGGCTCCCCCAAACATTTCTTTACTCGTCATGGTCGCCCCTCCTCAATCAGAGATGCAGTCGGAATACGCGCTGTACCACATCTCTCCCGACAATCTTTACCCAAAATCTTTCTTTGTCAGCCCCTCCTGGGCCAACATCGTCTGCAAAACGGTGATATCCGTCGATATATCGAATGCGGCATCTTCAAATAGGCTATCCAACAGCTTGACAAAGGCCATGTTGATGGTATCCAGCGTATTTTGAATCTCCGCTTTGGCTGATGAAATCGTCTCGCCCTCGATCGTCTGGGAATCAAATTCCCGGTACGCCTTAACCAATTTTAGCGTCGTCGGCAGGTAATAGGCCATAAATTTGCGGATTTCGGGAATCTGCTCCGGATGCCGCTCCACGTGGGAGAATATCTTAGACGTTACCATCTCCAGCTGTTCTAACTGCGCCGATACCTCTTCCCCGGGAATCGCATCGTTCATCTCCCGGATCTGTGCGATGTAACGGCGTCCCTCCTCAATAACGGCTCTGTCCTCGGGAGATAGAACCGCCTGGCCTTCCTTCGCCTGCGCCATCTTCTGCTTATGTGCCTCCTGCGCATCCACATACTGCTGATACGTCTCATCATTCAACATCAAACAGCTCTGCTGGTCATCCAGGCGGCCTTCCGGAAACATGCCCAGCCGGATCATCTTGCGAACGTCCTTCGCCACAAATTTTACTGACTTGCCGATATGGTCGGCCAGCTCTTTCACCTGGCAGTAGGTCCGCCCCCGCAACTGCCGGGTATACTGTCGAAACCTGGCCACACGCTTGCGCAGATACACCCCTCTCGTCATCAGGCATCCGCAGAGGACGGCTAATGGCGCAATGTAGCCCAGCGCCGTACCTCCCAGCGCCGCCAGGCTATTGTTGACGGCCCCCACGATGGTGGATACCGCCAGGGCGATCCCCGCAAATCCGAGGCCGATGGCGCCGAACACGATACACAAGACGCCAGAGACGCTTCCGGCTGGCTTTGGATTGATGTAGGCCTGTGAGCGGGCTACAGGAGGGGGCGCTGCATTCACATTCACTGGCGGCGTCTTCGGGCGCTGGGCTTCCGGCCTCGCCCCCTGCCCGGCGGACCGAATCCCCTCCTTGAGCTCGTTTAGCGCGCTGTTGACCGTGCTGCCAATATCTTGATTCAACTTTTTAAAATCCATCGTGTTGATCGCATCCTGCACCATAGATTTAATCTGTTGACCTATATTTGAAAAATCATGGTTGTCCATCCTTTGTCCCTCCAAAACAGTCTTCTCTTATTATACACGATCTTGGGATAAAACACAAATGGATATACAAATTTTTGTTGGGCCGGAATGTATGTGTTAAAATGATGTTTGACAGAGAGACACCCTGCAAGATTTTTAGGTCTTGCAGGGTGTCTCTGTCTTGGATTTATAGTTGATTGCATTTATTTACATATTTTATTTGATAGTTCTTGAGCATAGTACAAGGATATTCGGGACACAAATTGCAAGAGCTGATGTTTCGCTCCATACAGCATTTTCTAAAAAATCTCTGTGACTGCTCCTACCAAAGAACCTGCGGTAAATGAAGCTTTATTTTTCGGCGTTCTTTTGCTCTCTCTTCCAGGCCTCTATCTTATCCAATCGCTCCTTCACCCGGGCTTCTGACCCTTGGGTTGACGGCGTGTAATACTTCCGTCCAACCAGTGAATCCGGCAGGCATTGGAGGTTGGTTAGCTTGTCCTCCGCATCATGGGCGTACTGGTATCCCTCCCCGTAGTGTAACTCCTGCATGAGCCTGGTGGGCGCATTTCGAATCGCCAGCGGTACCGGCTCCGCCATCCTGTTCATCGCGTCCTCCCTCGCCTTTCCGTAGGCTATATAGACGGAATTGGATTTTGGCGCCATGGACAGATAGACGACCGCGTGCGCCAGATTGACATTGCATTCTGGCATTCCATTGAAATGACTGGCCTGATAAGCCGCCACAGCGATTTCCAGAGCCCGGCTGTCCGCCATCCCGATATCCTCACTGGCAAACCGGATCAGCCGCCTCGCCACATAGAGGGGATCCTCCCCTGCCTCCAACATTCTGGAGAGCCAATATAACGCCGCGTCCACATCGCTGTTGCGCATAGACTTATGAAGCGCGGAAATCAGATTATAGTGCTCCTCCCCCTTTTTGTCATACAGCAGAGACTTTTTGC
>JAHZBS010000060.1:3313-5480 GCA_019423265.1 Clostridiales bacterium | reverse complement strand
GAAATCAGATTATAGTGCTCCTCCCCCTTTTTGTCATACAGCAGAGACTTTTTGCTGGTACATTGCTCCACAATGTCCTTCGAAACCACAATCCCGCTCTCCTGCCGTTCTCCGTTGAGGACAACCATTTCCAGAGTATTCAAGGCCATTCTGGCGTCCCCATCTGCAAAACTGGCGATCATGTACAGCACCTCGTCGCCTATGCGGATCGCCTGTCCACCAAACCCCCGAGGGTTTTGCAGCGCATTTTTCAGCAGTTGGATTAGCTCGTCAACGGACAGCGCCTGCAAGACAAAGACCTTGCACCGGGACAACAGCGCGGAGTTGATTTCAAAGGAAGGGTTTTCTGTTGTCGCCCCAATGAGAATAATGCTGCCTTTCTCCACAAAAGGCAGGAATGCATCCTGCTGCGCCTTATTAAAACGGTGGATCTCGTCCACAAATACAATCGTTTTCTCACCCATGAGCCGGCTGCCTTCCGCCCGCGACATGACCTCCTTGATCTCTCTGATCCCGCTTGTGACCGCGCTGAAATCAATGAAATCGGCTCTCGTCTTCTCCGCAATGATTCTGGCCAGCGTCGTCTTTCCGACGCCGGGCGGCCCCCAGAAAATCATGGAACAGATCTGATCCTGCTCGATGATCTGGCGAAGAATCTTGCCCTGTCCCAGCAGGTGACTCTGCCCCACAAAGTCTTCCAGCGAAGCAGGGCGAAGTCTGCTCGCCAGCGGATTATTCTGCGCCCTATCGTCAAAGATTGATTGCTGCTGCATATGTCCTCCCCCTACCCTAGGATATGCACGACTTTATTTTTGTAGCGGTTTTCTCGGACTTCCAGCTGGGGGATGCTCTGCACAAACTTGAGGAATGTGGAATATCCATAATCTTTTACTTTAAAATGGTCGTACCGGTCATGGACTTTATGGCCAAGCGTTTCCACCTTGATCCCCGCCTTCCCGTTGGCTTTTACAAGATGGATCACATAGTCGGCTAGCTGCTCCTTGGGAATTTTATTGTCCTTGATCCGGACTGTAATGGCATTGTTCGCCTTGCGCAACTCAAAATTATCGATCTCCTCCAAAAACTTGGACAGAGAGCTATACCCATAGTTGCGGACATCGAAATCCGAATACTTCTTCACCAACCGGCTGCCGATCTCCCCCAGTCCTGTATCTTTGTCCTTGTCTCTGTTTTCATTGATGATCGCCGTAATATCATTCTCAATCACGCGCTGGTCAATGATCCCCCGAAGGGTCTGCGGATCCTCCCCGGACTGCTTCCCTCCTGCCTGGGGAGCTGCCTGGCTGTTCGAAATGGCATAGGAGGTTTCCTCCCCTGCCTCGTCGTCATCCTGATCTATCAGAATTTCCAGATTGGTAAAGACGGTGCAGGCCGCGCGAAAGGATCGAGGCGTCTTCTCCTCACCCATGCCGATGACCTCCATTCCCGACTCCCGCAGACGGCTGGCCAATCGGGTAAAATCGCTATCGCTGGATACGATACAGAAGCCTTCCACGTTTCCCGTGTAAAGGATATCCATGGCGTCGATGATCAGCGCGGAATCCGTGGCATTCTTCCCGACAGTATTGCTAAACTGCTGGATCGGAGTAATGGAATTTTCCAGAAGCTCATTCTTCCACTTCGACGTCTGCGTGCTCGTCCAATCTCCATAGATCCGCTTATAGGTAATCACACCATATTTCGTCATTTCATCCAGAATACATGTGATATATTTGGACGAGATATTATCAGAATCAATCAAAACCGCAAATCGCTTATCTTCCACTGCCAAATGGATTCCTCCTCTGCTTTTCCCGCACATGTGGCCTGATCTGTGCGGAATATGTTGCGTTACTTGACTGCCGCTATGGGTGACGCTTCTTTTGGCTGATCAAACGGTAACTTTCCGCGATCATCACCTGCACATCCTGGTCGTCCATAGAGCCGTCCAAGATGATGGAGTTCCAGTGCTGTTTGTTCATATGATACGCCGGCATCACCGCAGGAAATGCCTTCCGCCAAACCTCCATCCACTCCGGACTGCATTTTACGTTAATCCAGATTCTCCCATCACGCTTGTACACAAAGGCAAAGCCCTTGTTGTTTTTCCTATACCGCATCACGGTCCAGTTGGCATCGTGAAACGGATAATCCTCGTATGAATCGG
>JAHZBS010000060.1:0-3303 GCA_019423265.1 Clostridiales bacterium | reverse complement strand
TTCATGTGAATCCTCCATCCTTCCTAGATCTCCCGCCGCTGAAGGCGATAGCCACCGCCCGTCAGCTCCAGCATGGCGAAGGTCAGCGGCAACGCAAATCTCCGGCGCCCACAGCTTCCGGGATTCAGCCATAGGGTATTCCCCCGCATTTCACTTGCATATTGATGGGAATGGCCGTATATGGCGAAGTCGGCCCCTTCCACCTTCGCCGACTGCTCCTTTTGGTTATGAATCATATAAAAGCGATATCCTTCCAGTTGGACCGTCAGCTCTCTGCCAAGCTCCTCCGCCCACGGTCCAGTATCATTATTGCCGTACACAGCGTATACAGCCGCAATCTTCCGCAGTTCGGCCAGTATCGACTCGTCGCCGATATCGCCGCCGTGAAAGATACAGTCGCACCCTTCCACCGCCTGCCTAACTTCGGGGCGCAATACGCCATGCGTATCCGATATAACCGCGATCCTCACGCTCACGCCCCTTTCTCCCGGATGAAATCAAGTCCCCTATGCATGGGACAGCAGGGGGAACATAAGCTTATGCTCCGCAAACAGATTCTCTTTTCCCGCATACACAAACAGGGCATTGTCGTCCTCCTCAAGAGGGGCCATGGCGCAGCCGGCCGTATCCTTCGGCGTAAAGCCCCACAAAATCTTGGTGATCTCCGGCGCTGCCACACTCCCTAGAAGTTCTGTCATGGGCGCCTCCCCGCCGCCAAATATATCATAGCACAGCAAGGCGTCATTCTCTCTCTCTGCCACTAGGACAGCGTCATACTCCGGAATCCAATATACGTTCTCCTTCAGGAAGCCGCCACAATAAAACATTAGCAGCCCAACATTGTGCCTCATGGCAAACTGGGAATAGGCGTTGGACATCTGAAAATGCCTCAACAATATACGCCGGTCCGCCTCCGCCTCCATGTCCAGCTTTCTCGCCATTCCCTGGCTGCTGGGAGCGGGGGAGCTGCACTGAAACTCCCACTCTCTCCGAAATCCAAACTTGGGGTAAAAATCAAGCACCGTATCGTTGGCAAAGAGATAGATGGCGTCGCTTTTCCCCGCCCAATCTCCAATAATCTCCTGCAACAGAGTCCGGGAGAGCCCCTTATGGCGGTAGGTCTCGTCTGTCATCACGGTCCCGATCTGGATGTAGCGCTTGGGCTGCCCTTGCCACATCAGATCCATGATATTGACAGAAGCGTTGGCCACAACCCTTTCCCCGTCCACGAACACATAGGGGATATACGAGTCTGTCCAGTATCCTCTGCGCCACCATTCGGCAAAGGAAAGGCCGAAGGTCTTCATAGCCAATCCGTTAAAACTGTCCCGCAATTGCGGATCCTCTTTGATCTGTTTGATCAGCCTCATGCAAAGTCTTCCTTTTGGTTTGTTTGATCATACCATCTATTATACCTGAAATACGGTCACAATGCAAGATGTGTCCCATATGAAAAAGTTCGCAGCAGAATGCGAACTTTTCACCTTTAATCTTTTATGATCGGATCGTCCCATCGGTCGAGATAACAACGACCTGCCACGGGATAAATTTGCCGCTGGCCTGCAATGCTGCTTTGGCGGCGTGTTCCAACCCGCCACAGCAGGGGACTTCCATCCGCACGATTGTGACGCTCTGAATGTCGTTTTCCCGGATGATGGCCGTCAGTTTTTCCGTATACTCCACGCTGTCGAGCTTCGGGCATCCAATTAGCGTAACGCGGTTATTGATGAATCGATTGTGGAAATCGCCGTATGCGTATGCGGTGCAGTCAGCGGCAATCAAAAGGTTGGCCCCCTCAAAGTAAGGGGCGGCCACGGGAACAAGCTGGATCTGGACCGGCCACTGGGAAAGCCGGCTGCCAGTTGGAGCGCTGTCCGAGCAGGCGCAGGCTTCTTTTTCCCGGCGAATCTGTTTTATATTGGTTCCCGGACAACCGCAGGGCATAGAATCCTTTTTCTTATGCTGCGCCGCTCTCACAGCGCCTTCATCGTAGGCGGCAGCCTCCCGTTCCACAAAGGAGATTGCGTCTGTGGGACATGCAGGCAGACAATCGCCTAAGCCATCGCAATAATCTTCCCGAAGAAGCCGGGCTTTTCCCCCTATCATGCCGATGGCCCCCTCGTGGCATGCCTCTGCACACGCTCCACAGCCGTTGCATTTTTCTTCATCAATCTGTATAATTTTTCGAATCATAAGATTATAGCCTCCCTTATTGACTTTATACGGTGATTATAGTACAATTGCAAAAGCAAATCTGTTGTATTTACAACAAACAGGAGGCGTTATGAAAAAATATCTGCCCATCTTAAAACGGTCTGCGATGTTTAAGGGTTTACAGGATCACGAAATTGAGACGATACTGGACTGTCTGTCGGCAACCAAGCGCCGCTTTCTGAAAGGCGAGCCCATTTTCCGCATCGGGGATTACACCTCCGCTGTAGGGTTGCTTTTAGAGGGATCTGTCCATATTCAGAGAGAGGACTACTGGGGAAATCTCAGTATATTGGATGAGATTTCCCCGGGTGAGATTTTCGGGGAGGCCTATGCTGCGCCGGAAAGCGATGCCATGGTCAATAACGCCATTGCCGTTGACGACAGCGCAGCGCTATTTCTTGACTATCGCCATGTTCTAACGGTGTGTACGTCTACATGCCGTTACCACACGCTTCTGATTCAAAATCTGTTTGCTGTTTTGGCATCCAAAAATAGAAAACTCGCTCAAAAGTTAGGCCATATGTCCCAGCGCACAACGCGCGAAAAGCTGCGATCCTACTTATCTGAGCAATCCATCCGATCCGGGGGACCCTCCTTCGACATTCCCTTCAACCGCCAACAGCTTGCAGATTTTCTATCCGTCGACCGCAGCGCCATGTCCAATGAGCTGTGTAAAATGCGGGATGAAGGGATCTTGACCTTTCATCGGAATCATTTTACATTACTCTAAAGGGAAGGGGCGCGGCAAAATCAGCCCCCTTGACTGGAATATGCGGAGCAGCGTTTACGGGTGTGCCAGCTTTTCCGCCAGCCGGAGCAGGTCCTTGGCTTCCTGGGGATCGGAAATATCATTGACAACGAGGTGAAGCCCATTGTGGGACAAGTTTTCCATTAAAAACGGAACTTCATCCTTTTCCGGCAACAGGACGAGCCCTTTTCCAGCGGCTTGAATTTTCTGGAGCTCGTTGATAAAAGCGGATGTCCTGGGCTGTCCGGCCACAGGCGTCCACTGTATATTGTCCAGTTTTTTGACGGATAAGAGCATGTCCAAATGCCGGATCTGCTCCTGTCCGTCTAAATGGTAGGTGA
>JAHZBS010000006.1 GCA_019423265.1 Clostridiales bacterium | reverse complement strand
ATTGGCTGTTGAGCGTGTTGGATGACGAGCTCATTGGATTTGGCACCATCCACGCCGCCTATGAGGATAATACAGGGGAGATTGCACGGTTTTTAGCGGAAGGGTGCCGCGGAGTCAAGATCCATCCGGATATGCAGGAGTATTTCATTGACGATCCGCGCCTGGACCCCGCCTATGACTATCTGTCTCAGGTGGAGGTCCCGCTGATGGTCCACCTCGGGGATGCCCGGTATGAATACTCTAGACCCCAGCGCCTTGCCAAGGTGATGGATCGGTTTCCGCGGTTAAAGGTAATCGGCGCCCATCTTGGGGGATACACGCGCTGGGACGATGCGCTGACTCTATGTGGGCGGGAGAATCTGTGGCTGGACACCTCCAGCGCCCTCTGGGCATTAGATCCAGCTGTGAGCCGAAACATAATAGAGAGACACGGGGAGGATCGGATCCTGTTTGGAACCGACTATCCCGTGTCCCTTCCGGAGCGCGAATTTCAGCTGCTGGACAGGCTGGACTTATCGGATCGCGTGAAAGAAAAAATTTTATATCAAAATGGCGCTGAGCTGCTGAAAATTCCCGTTAAGAACTAGATTCTTAGCGGGAATTTTATTGCGTTTGGATTGCCCGAAACATTTTGTCTTGCCCGGAACATTTTGGTACTTGCTAAGAGTGCGGCTGCCGTTTAAAATGGAGTATATCGGAGGGACTACCGGGAGGATATGAGCATGATTCAATACAGCAGAGAGATAGAGGTGCGCTATCAGGCAGATATTTTTATCGCAGGGGGCGGGCCTTCGGGCTGTGCCGCAGCGTGGGCAGCGGCACTGGCAGGCAAAAAAGTGATTCTGGCGGAAGCCTGTGGAGCTCTCGGCGGCATGGGGACGATGGGCCGTGTTCCGGCCTTCTGTATGTTTACGGACGGCAAAAATTTTCTTGCGGGAGGATTCGGCAGGCTTATTCATGATACATGTATCCAGAGGGGAGCCGTAAGTCCGGATACCAATGAGTATCGCGCTTTGAATCGTGAAGGCATAAGTATCGTATCGGAAAAGCTGAAAACGATATATGATGATATTGTAGTTGGATGTGGAACGGAGGTTCACTTCTTTACAAAAGTGATTGATGTAATCGGAAAAGGAAGTCATATTGAGTATGTGGTGTGCAGCGGCCAAAGTTCCATTTTTGCAATAGAAGCCGAGGTATATATTGATTGCACCGGCGATGGCGTTTTAGCTTATTACGCAGGCGCCAGATTCGCATATGGAGACAGCAAAGGGAATGTTCAGGCCGGAACACTCTGTAGCCTTTGGTCGGATATTGACTGGGATAAAGCCCGTGAAAAGGGGTATCACGGGAAGTCACCTAGAAATGGAAAAATGCTACAGAAGGCATATGGGGATGGCGTTATCAGCGTATGCGACCCTCATTTGCCGGGCATGTGGCGGGTGGGCCAAACAGTAGGCGGAGGCAATATCGGGCATATTTTTTCAATTGATGGGACAGATGAAATGTCTCTTACAGAGGGAATGCTTGCGGGACGGGCCATGCTGAAAGAATACGAAGAATATTATAGAAGGTATCTGGAAGGTTTTGAAAATGCCGTTCCGATTGACAGTGGCGCCTTGATGGGAATCAGAGAGACACGCCGTATTGTGGGGGATTATGTTTTAACCTATGAGGATTTCCTGCGGAAGGCTTTTTTTGAAGATGAGATCGGACGATATAATTACGAGATCGACGCCCATGCATCATCGATTGGCAGCAATGATGCGGATGAACATAAAGAGTTGATCCGATGCGGATTGGAAGAAGGGGAGAGCTATGGCATACCCTACCGGTGTCTTACGCCTAAGGGGTTTGACAACCTTCTCGTGGCGGGACGCTGTATCAGCTGTGACCATTACATGCAGGCATCCGTCAGGGCAATGCCGGGATGTTTTATTACTGGCCAAGCAGCCGGACAGGCGGCGGCCATGGCAGTGGAAGATCATGCCGCGGTGAATTGCTTAGACACCGAGATTCTGAGAAAAAGATTGAGGGAAATAGGGGCGTATCTGCCGGAATAGATTATTGCGAGAAAATGGAGAGAACTACAATGAATGCCATCGTTCAAAATTTGAGGGGTAAATTGATCGTTTCCTGTCAGGCATTGCCAGAGGAACCGCTGCACTCTTCCGCTATCATGGGAAGAATGGCGCTGGCGGCCAAGGTAGGCGGCGCGGCCGGAATCCGTGCCAATACAATTGAAGATATCAAAGAGATTCAAAAAATGGTGGATCTGCCGGTCATCGGCATTGTAAAACGGGAGTATGAGGACAGCAGAGTCTATATTACGCCGACCATGAAAGAAATCGATGAGCTTATGGAAGTGAAACCGGAGATCATCGCGGTTGATGCAACAGGGCGTGTGAGGCCGGGCAGTGAAACGTTGGACGATTTTTTTCGTAAGATAAAAGATCGGTATCCGGATCAGCTTCTCATGGCGGATTGCGCTACCGCAGAAGAGGCGCTTCGTGCGGATGAAATGGGCTTTGATTTTATTGGAACTACCCTCGTGGGATACACAGAGCAAAGCCGCCACATGCATATCGAAGCAAATGATTTCGAAATTGTAAGAAAAATCCTGGCGGGTGCAAAGCACAGCGTGATTGTGGAGGGAAATATCAATACGCCTCAAAAGGCGAAACGTGTCATAGAGCTGGGAGCTTTCAGCGTTGTGGTCGGCTCCGCCATCACAAGGCCGCAGCTTATTACAAAGACTTATGCAGAGGCATTGGAAAATGAGAAAATTCGTGAGCATTGACATCGGGGGAACCGCGATCAAACACGGAGTCATTGGAGAGAATGGGACCATTCTCAGCAGCGGTCAGAGAAAAACGGAGGCAGATAAGGGTGGCTCTGGGATTCTTGAGAAGGCAATCCGGATTGTAGAGGACTATCAGAAGACCGAAGAAATCAGCGGCATCTGCATTTCAACCGCGGGAATGGTGGATATTGAAAAGGGAGAAATCTTTTATGCCGCGCCGTTAATTCCGGATTACGCGGGAACCCGGTTCAAGGAGACTATGGAGCAGCGGTTTCATATCCCATGTGAAGTAGAGAATGATGTAAACTGTGCAGGACTGGCAGAGTATGTTTCCGGGGCGGCAAAGGGGAGCCGCGTGGCCCTGATGCTTACGGTGGGGACGGGAATCGGCGGATGCATGATTCTGAACGGAAGCGTTTTCCGCGGGTGTTCCGGGAGCGCCTGTGAAGTGGGCTATATGTATATGGATGGAAGTGATTTCCAGACATTAGGAGCGGCTAGCAGTCTTATCCGCAAGGTGGCAGCCTGGAAAGGGGAAGCGGAGGATGCCTGGGATGGATACCGCATTTTTGAAATGGCAAAATGCGGCGATCCCCTTTGTATCCGCGGGATTGACGAGATGGCGGACGTTTTGGGAAAGGGGATCGCCAACGTATGCTGTGTGCTGAATCCCGAGATCGTGGTGCTTGGCGGCGGAATCATGGCGCAGGAGGATTACATAAAAGAAAGAGTGGAAAAGGCCCTGGAGCGCTGGCTGATTCCTGGGATTGCGTCCCACACCCGGATAGTCTTTGCAAAACATCGAAATTATGCTGGGATGATGGGCGCTTTTTATCATTTTCAGCAGAGACAGAGCGAATGCCTGACGGGTAGATAGACCTTGCTAAAAAAGCAGCCCCAGGCTGCGCAAACTGAAAAAGGAGATGGAAAGATGTATCCTGTCCGAGAATATTTTCCCGACAAAACGCCTATTGACCGCTGGTTTTATGAGATACGAATTCCCAGTCTCGAGGAATTGGGGACGCAATATGTTTTAACGCAACACGGCATTTATGACGACGGTAAGATTTACACAAAAGAAATTCAGGCATTGATAGACACGGCCCATGAAAACGGAGGGGGCGTTATTATCGTTCCCCAGGGGACGTATATAACCGGTTCCCTCTTTTTTAAACAGGGCGTCAATCTCTATGTCTCAGAAGGCGGCGTGTTAAAGGGAAGCGGCGATGTCTGCGATTATGAGTTGAAGATGACCCGCATCGAGGGGGAAAGCTGCCTCTATTTTGCGGCTCTTATCAACGCGGATGGCGTGGATGGTTTCACCATGTGCGGCCCTGGTACCATCGACGGAAACGGTTTGAAGTCCTGGAAGGCGTTTTGGCTGCGGAGATCCTGGAATCCCTATTGCACGAATAAAGATGAACAGAGACCTAGACTCGTATATATCTCAAACAGCCAAAATGTGTTGCTTGCGGATTTACATCTCATCAACTCTCATTTTTGGACCACCCATATTTATAAATGCGACCATGTTAAGTATTTGAATTGTTATATCTATTCTCCGTCGGATAGTTTGAATGCGCCCAGCACCGATGCCATCGATATTGACGTCTGCACGGATGTGCTGATCAAGAACTGCTATTTTGAGGTGAACGATGATTCGGTGGTGTTAAAGGGGGGAAAAGGCCCCTGGGCGGATACGGCTGAGGAAAACGGCTCCAACGAGAGAATTCTTGTAGAGGACTGCTATTACGGATTCTGTCACGGATGCATAACCTGTGGCTCAGAGTCCGTTCACAACAGAAATATTCTCGTTAGAAGAATTCATGTACATTCCGGCGGAAATCTTTTGTGGCTCAAAATGCGCCCGGATACGCCTCAGCATTACGAGTACATCACCGTGGAGGACGTGGAAGGAAACATTAGCAATTTTATCTGTGTTAGCTCTTGGACCCAGTTTTTTGATTTGAAGGGGAGGGATACGATTCCTCTGTCTGTGGCGGACCACATTGCGATGCGGGACTGCAAATGCCAGTGCGATACCTTTTTTTACATAGAAAGAGAAGAAGGACAATACCGACTCTCGGATTTTCTCTTTGAGAATCTTGAAGTCACAGCAATGGATGACGGGGATATGGGGGATGCCATTGAAAATATTTCCGTGAGAAACGTCAGAGTCGTGAGGTAGCGGAAAGCAGACGGGGCAGCGGTCCGGGATAGATGATCGGACGACCTGCCAGGGGGATAGCCGCGCTCAAGGGATAAAGGAGGAGGAGTATCATGTATTCACCGGATGAAGCACATTCCCTTATTTTTGATACAAAGCCTTTGCTTGCGTTTGATGAGAGCAAAGACTTTCTGGCACAGAAAGAACGGATTACGAAAAAGCTGATCCAGCTGCTGGGGGATATGCCGGAGAAGGCAGAACTCAATCCTGTTGTGGAATATCAAAAAGAATTTGAAAAATATACGGAATACAGGATAAGGTTTACTGTTGAAGCGGCTGTTCAGGCGGTATGTCTTCTGTGCATTCCCAGGACGGGAAAGACAAAATACCCTCTGGCTATCTGTCTACAGGGACATACTCAAGGGATGCAGATTTCCGTCGGACGTTCTTACAATGGCAATGCCCGGGATGACGGAGACCGGGATATCGCGCTTCAGGCCATGGAACATGGGTATGCGGCATTATGTCTAGAGCAGAGGGGGATGGGGGAACGGCGGACGGACAAAGCAGGGAACAGGGATGACGATGGAGCACCCCGGTGTCATATTACGGCGATGAATGCGCTGCTCACAGGCAGAACGATGATAGGCGAGAGGTGCTTTGACGTTTCACGGGCTATCGATCTCGCGCTCACCTTTAAGGCGATCGACGGAGACCGCATTGTATGCACGGGGAATTCCGGCGGGGGGACAACGACCTATTACGCCGCGTGTCTGGACGAGCGCATCAAGGTAGCGATGCCCTCCTGTGCGGTTTGTACGTTCAAGAGCTCCATCGCGGCAATGTCCCATTGCCAGTGCAATTTTATACCGGGCATAGCGAAATATATGGATATGGGGGATATGGCCGCCGCGATAGCCCCCAGGAAATTAATTGTAATTCATGGAAAGGACGATCCGATCTTTCCTGAAAAAGGAGTTAGGGCGGCGTTTGATACAATAGAGAGAATATATCGAGCCGCAGGCGTGCCGGAGAATTGTGTTTTGCTTACCGGAAACGGTGGACACCGGTATTATGGCAGTGAAACTTGGAAGGAATTGGAGAGATTGTACATTTTGGACACTTCTAAACATTTTGGAACTTGATAAAAATACCGGTTTATGGTTATGATAAAAGCGGTAAGAGACATGTCAATAACCAAAAAAAAGCAAAGGATGGAGGAATTTAATGATGAAAAGAACGGTGTTGACAATTTTCTTGGCAGCGGCGATGCTGATAACCTGTTTCGCCGGCTGTGCAAAAACCGGGAATGACAGTCAGAAGGAGGACTCGTCAAAAATCGATGCGAATCAGAGCGGAGATCAGAGCGATCAGAGCGGAGCGGCGACGAAACCGGAATTAAAGACCTTGCGGCTTCTCGGAGCGAATAAGGATGGAAAGGACAATGCCGGGAATCCTATGACGTTGGAGGACTGGATGCAGGAAGGCCGGCTGTGGGAACAGCTGGAGGCGGATCTGGCGGAATATGGCGTGAAGATTGAGCTGGATCTGATCGCATACGATCAGTATAATCAGATACTGAGCAATACCATTTTAAATGGGTTCGACGACTATGATCTGGTGAACCTGGGGATTCAAAATGGCGAAGGGGCTTCCATCGGAAGCAAGGAATTAGAGAGCATGGCCGAACGCGGTCAAATCATCGCGGTCAACGAGATCTGGGAGAAGTACTCCACCGGAAACGCGAAGAAATTCTATGAGGAGCATCAGGATCTGGTGAACATTACAGCCTCCTTGAAAGATGGAAAGAATTATTATCTGTTCGCCATGTATGCCGATACATACGAGGGACATGAAGACGGAAGCACAGGGAACTTCCTGTCGCCTATGATCCGTCAGGACTGGCTGGATAAGCTGGATCTGGATATGCCCAAGACTACCGAGGAACTGTTTCAGGTGCTGAAGGCGTTTCAGGATCAGGATGCCAATGGCAACGGCATCGCCGATGAAGTGGCCGTATTCGCATACGATGGATTTGGAACAGGGATTGCCCAGTACTTTGACCTGGTCAGCGGCACGGTCAGCAACAAAGGCGGGACAGAGAACGTAGAGGTGACATCGCCATGGTATCAGGAGGGCGTTAAAGATTATATCCTCTTTATGAAGAGACTTTACGATGCAGGCCTGCTGGAGACAGCCGGTCAATTGAGTCAGATGATGACAGAGGACAGGGTGGCGCTGTTGGACGAATTCTGGGTTGAGACATGGCATGAGCCCACAATTATTCAGCAAAATGAGAATGATCCCAAACCGCAATACGTGGGTCTTCTGTGCGATCCTGAAACCGGCGTTACGCCCAAGGTGTATGTGACGGGAGGCGCAGGTGCTTCCGGCAAGTGGGGCGTCACCCCGAGCGCCGACAAAGAAGCCGTAGGGCATCTGATGGATTATATTTTGAGCGACGAATACTATACGCTGACGGAGTGGGGAATTGAGGGATATTCCTATGAAGTCGTGGACGGCAAGAAGGTTCGAATCACGGATAGCGATATTCCGGAAGTGCAGTATATTACAAAACTGCCTGCGCTCTGGGTGAACTCCCTGATCTATGGACAGAAGTCTGGTCTGGAGATGCAGGTTTCGGACTGCGAGACGGCAGGCTACGACATGGGGTACCCGGAAAAAGGATATTTTGAGAAAGCACAGGTCAACCGCGATTTCTATGAGAAAGAAGAATTGCAGAAGTACGTGTATGCCAATGTCGCTCCGAAAGCGTCCAGGACGGATGAAGAGAGGGATCGAATCAACGAGATCAGTACAGATCTGAATACGTACAGCAACGAACTCCTGATGAATCTCATCATTGGCAACAAGTCGATGGACGACTGGGATACGTACATTTCAGATTTAAAGAAGCTTGGATTGGATGATCACATAGCTCTGGATCAGGCCGCCTATGACAGGGCAGCGGGCAGATAGCTTGCTCTGAAAAGAGCGGAAATAAAATGTTTCGGGAGTCCGGTTAACGAATGGATCGCTGTTCCAGTGAGGCTCCCGGAACATTTTATTCTTTGAGGATTCAAGTTTTATGAGGAGGTGCTCTATGCTGCATAAAGGCAATGTAGGATTCGAAAGAGCGGGCTTGCCAACGAAAAGGAAAAAGTACAGAAGATGGATCATCACGGAAAATCTGAAGGTTTATGGCCTCGCACTGCCTACGCTATTATTAATTTTTCTATTCAATTATACCACCATATACGGAATCGTGATCGCGTTCCAGGACTATGTGCCCGGCGATCCCTTCTTTGGGCCGAATGTGCATTGGGTCGGGCTTAAATGGTTTGTAAGGTTCATGTCGAGTCACTATTTTGTCAGGCTGTTGAGAAATACGCTGATTTTAAGCGGATATAACCTGGCGTTCGCTTTCGGAGCTCCCATCCTGTTTGCACTGCTGGTGGATCAACTTCGGTGCCGGAAGTATAAGAAATTTATACAGACAGCCTGTTACCTGCCTCATTTTGTATCGATCGTGGTGGTAGTCGGCATCGTCATCGCCTTCCTGCAAAAGGATGGTCTGCTGACAACCCTGCTGGTGAAAATGGGTTTCGAAAATAAGAATTACCACCAGGAAGCGGGCGCTTTCCGCTGGATCTATACGTTTACGGGCGTCTGGAAGGGCTTTGGATTCGGCAGCATTCTATACTGTTCCGTCCTGTCCTCCATTGATACCCAGCTATATGAGGCGGCAAGGCTGGACGGCGCGAACCGCGGGCAGCAGGTATGGCATATCACGCTTCCAGGATTGAAATACGTGATCGCACTGAATCTGATCACAACCATTGGGGGCATTCTCGGCTCCAATACGCAGATGATCATGCTTCTGTATACGCCTGCGACGTATGACGTAGCGGATGTGATCGGAACCTACATGTACCGGTTAGGCATTCTGGAAACTCAGTACAGCTACACCACGGCGGCAGGTCTGCTAATGGGGCTTATTGGATTTTTATTGACGTTTACGGCTAATAAGGTCAGCAACAAGCTGACAGGCTTTGGTCTATGGTGAGGAGGCGCAGCGTGAGTACGAGGATAAGGAGAAAAGTGTTCGGGGAAGGCAACCCGGTGGTTACCGTCCTGTTGTATGCGTTAGCCGCTTTGCTGGCGTTGATCTGTATTTTCCCGATATACTATGTGTTGGTTATGTCGGTGACCGACGCGAAATATGCGCTGAGCGGAAGTATATATTTGCTGCCCAGGAATCCAAACTTGAATGCATATAAGGCGATTGTCACGAATGCAAAGATGTGGAGGGCGTACGGCAATACGATCTTCTATACGGTTACGAATACAGTATTGATGTTGGTCACATCCGTGCCTCTGGCATATGCGCTGAGCTACAAGGATCTGATCGGCAAGAAGTTCCTGACGACATATTTGCTGATCCCCATGTATGTTTCGGGGGGGATGGTTCCCTATTTCCTGGTAGTTATGAGGCTGGGACTCTATGATAGCCCACTGTCGATGATATTTCCAAGCTGCTACTCCATCTGGTACAGCATTCTGATCCGGTCTTATTTCCGCACGGTTCCGGAAGCTCTGTCCGATGCGGCCAAGATTGACGGGGCGGGAACGTTTCAGGTGCTGCGGAATGTGTTCATTCCGCTGAGCAAACCCATCCTGGCTGTGATTTCCATGTACACGATTATGGCCAACTGGAACATGTGGTTCGACGCAATGCTGTTTTTGCCTCATGACAAGTGGCATCCCTTGCAGTTGGTTTTAAGAAGAATGCTGGTAGAACAGAAGACTACCGTGGCCAATGTGCTGGAGGCGAAGGAGCAAGCCATGAGAGGCATGAGCAACGCACAGCTGAAGTACGCGGTTGTCATTTTCGCATCGCTGCCAGTCATCTGCACGTATCCTTATTTTCAGAGATACTTCATCAAAGGGATGGTAATAGGATCTCTGAAAGAATAGCCGCTTTAGGGACCAGAAGTTTGGCGTAGGAGGTAGAGCCTTTTGAATATGATAAAGGACAGATTTTTCCGAACGATGCTAGTGATCTATGCCGTGTTGCTAGGTGTGCTGAGTTTATCCTTCTATCTGGTATTTCTGCGTCAACAGAGGAATGAACAGAAAGAATTGCTGGAACAGGAGCTGCGAAACAGAACGGTGATGCACGCCCAGATGCTGGACGAAAAATTCAATACCATAGACCGGCTGGCGGACCAGATCTACCAGGGAAGCTGGCGGAGCTATGTGTCGTCAAAATCAGAAATTATCTATTCCCGGATCGATTATTTTCGAATGAAAGATATCTGTCAGGAGATGGATACGATCAATATCCTCCTGGAGATTGCCCGTTCCACGGCCGTATTGTTTCCGGAGAAGAATCTGGCGGTGGACGATGTCTCCTTTTGGGAGTGCGAGCGATATTTTGCGTCGGTGGGTCTCGGCGGAGATTGGTTGGAGGTATTGGACAGAGAGCTTTCCAACAATTATAGTGTTCAGAAATTATTCACGTTGGACGGCACGGGAAAGGAAGGCGGAGATTTTGTTATCGCCAGACACTTGTCCCTGAATCAGATATATGGAGAGACTCTTTTCGTCCTGGTGGACGGAAGGAGATTTCGAAAATTTATTAACCTGAGTATTCAGGATATGGAATGCTTCGCAATCCGGCTGGACGGCGAAACTATTTTCAGCGCGGGGGATAGCTCGCCCCGGGAGCAGGCGCTAGAAGTGGTTTTGCCTTCCGGGCTGTATCAGTGGGAATATTACTATAAGATCCGCACCGATGTCGAGGATACCATCTTTGGAGGCATCGGTTATATCTTCGCAGGCAGCATGGGAATTTTGTTGATGGTGACGGCGGCCTCCTACCTGCTGACCAAGCTGACCTATCTTCCGGTTGTCAGGCTTATCAAAAGGCTGGACGGGCGGGAAGAAAGTAAAATCTACGGTCTGGATAGAATCGAGCATATCTACCAGGAATTGAAAACAAGCAAGGAGCGGATGGAAGAATTGGCGGCTCAATACCGACAGATCGGACAGAATACCCTCCTGCTGAACCTTCTCTCCGGCGCCTATGACGGCGAGAGGGTAATGGATAATGTGCGAAAATTTAATCTGGATTTTTCGGAGGGCGGTCTGTTTCTTGTCATCGTCTTTTGGAAGACGGATACAGAGGGACAGGATATTTTCCTGGATACCATGCTAAAGCTTCTGACGGACAGCCGTGACAAAAAAATAGCCGCAAGCCTGTGCCAGAAAGGGGAAGAGTATGTGATAATCCTGGAGACTATGGAGGGAGAGGCCACATTACAGGAGAAGAGGGAGCAGATCAGCCTGTTTCTGGATGAATATCTTCCGGATATGAGTATAGGGATGTATACCGGGAATGTCAATACGGGCTTCTATGGAATCCATCTTTCCTACCAGGAAGCAAAGGATAAGATGGTTATGAGCAATACCAGCCGGGAGCGGACGGTCTATTACTATCCCCTTGACATGGAAATGCGTATGATCAATCAGATGCAGGTGGGAAATTTCGACGAAGTGCGGAATATCCTGACGGAGCTGGAACAGGAGAATGCCAAAAGGATGGTGCTTCCTGAGATAGAACGGCGGGGTATGATCTTGATATTTGAATGCTTCCGAAGATTTGCCAGGAATATGGAATTTGACATGGATGGATATCCGGGGAAAGATTTAAAGTTCCAAAAAGCTTTGCATATGGAGGAATTGTGGCAGGATTTGAGAGAGCAGCTGGCATGGATGGAAAGCTCTTACAAGGAGAAAAGGAAGTATCAGTCTATTGGAAGAAGGATTGCGGAGTATTTGGATGAGAACTATACCTGCTCCGGCATTGATCAGCAGGGGATCGCAGATCTGTTTGGCATATCGCGCCCCGCTGTGTCTACGATATTTAAAGATACCATGCATATAAATTTTACAGATTATCTGCATAAGCGGAGAGTCGAGCATGCGAAACAGCTATTTTTGCAGGGAAATTACGACGTGGCGGCCGTGACGAAGGCCAGCGGATTTGAGACAGAGGTCACCTTCAAGAGAGTCTTTGTGAAGCATGAGGGGATCACCCCCAGAGAATATGTGAAGCGAATACGATAGAGCCTCTGCTATAGGAGTCAGAAAATATTCAGATAAAGAGAGGCACAGTGAATATGAAACCAATTCTGAAATTTGAAACAGTTGCGATGCGCGTATCTACATTGGGAAATGAATCCAGTGTTCCGGATCTGCGCGGCATGACGGACCCGCAAAAGGATTTGAATTATTGCTTTCAGGATGAGGATGAGATATATGCAGGCTATGGGCATGTGGGAAGCGCGTATCCGTACCGCCTGTATGACTGTGTTGAGAGCCGGCTTAAAGAGCGGGACATGAAGACGGCTGTCCTGGAGAACGAGTATCTGCGCGCCGTATTCCTGCCGGAGCTGGGCGGGCGCCTGTGGTCCCTGACCGATAAAGAATCCGGCAGAAATCTGCTCTACACCAACGATGTGATTAAACTCCGCAATCTTGCAATCCGCAATGCATGGTTCAGCGGAGGCGTGGAGTGGAACATCGGCATTATCGGACATACGCCGTTTACCGCAGATCCGCTTTTTACGGTAAGACTAACGGATGAGAACGACAATCCTGTCCTTCGGATGTATGAATATGAGAGGATTCGCCAGGTGGAGTACCAGATGGATTTCTGGCTGGAGGAGCAGGAGCGGTTTTTAAACTGTAGAATGCGAATTGTGAATTCGGGGACTGAGACCGTCCCCATGTACTGGTGGAGCAATATGGCCGTTCCGGAGTATGAGGGCGGCAGGGTCATCGTTCCGGCGCGCCAGGCCTTCAGCGGCGGGCGCAAGGTGGACATTCCACGGGTAGACGGTATCGATATGTCATACTACAAGGATATCCCAAAGCAGGTAGACTACTTCTTTAATATACCCGGGAGCGCCCCCAAATACATAGCGAACGTGGATGACAGCGGCTACGGGCTCTTCCAGATTTCCACAGACAGGCTCAAAGGACGCAAGCTTTTTTCCTGGGGAAATAACGATGGCTCGGCCCAGTGGCAGGGCTTTTTGACAGAACGCGCGGGAAACTATCTGGAACTTCAGGCAGGACTGGGAAAGACACAGGCCGGTTGTATCCCCATGCCGCCTCATACCACTTGGGAGTGGCTGGAACAGTACAGTGCCATACAGCTAAAGCCGGGAGAAAACAGGCTGCCCTTTGAGGAGCTGCAGGAGTTGGCGACGGCATACGCCAGGGGGAAGCTCAGGGAGAGAAAACCGGAGGAGACTTTAGAGCGCAGCAAGGGAGTTGCGACAAGCCGTGGGAAATTGGTATACTGCGGCAGCGGTTATGGCGCTTTCAAGAATTATTGCCGGGCCATGGAGCAGAGGGCATCCCTTTCGGAGCATTTGGACTATGGAAATATGGAAAAAAAACAACGGCTGTGGGCAGAATTTCTTAAGACAGGGATTCTCCATCAGCCGCCGGTGGATGAGATTCCGGAGGATCTGATCTGTGAACGGCAGGTGTACGGAAAATTAATGGATACACTCGATGGCGCAAACCGGGATAACTGGTATGCGTATTACCAGGTTGGGCTTTACAATTATTGGAAAGGAAATCTACAGCAGGCAGCCCAATATTTTGAGCGCTCCCTGTCAAGGCAGGAATCGCCCTGGGCTTATCACGCATTGGCCAGCTGCTGCCTTCAGGACAAGGAGTGCCGGCCAGCTGTTTCCTATATGGTTAAGGGCATAAATTTGAGGAAAAACGATCTGGCCTACATGAAGGATGCCTTCCGCATTCTGTTAGAAGCGGAGGGGTACCGGGAATTGCTGGAGGTCTATGCCGGGCTGGCAGATGAAATTAAGGAAGAAAGCCGGATCCGCTTTGGGTATCTTCTAGCGCTCTATCATGTGGGGGATGCAGAGAAAGCGTATGATTTTCTGAGGGAACATGAGGATTACACCCTCGATGATCTCCGGGAATGTGACACGGCCCTGGAAGAACTGTGGGTGGCGCTGGAGACCTGTCTGTTTGGAGAATGTAGGGAGATACCGGAGCGGTACCGCTTTGCATCCGTATAATCAGTAAGAAAAAACATCTATGGCCTTTGGATAATGGAAAGGCCATAGATGTTTTTGGAACGACCGACGCAGATTGCAATGGAATGCGGTTATACGGCGACAAGGATACAGGCCTCATAAGGGGAGGGAAGAGTAAAAGGTGAATGAGATAATTGAAAAATTGCAGCGGGAGAAGCTGACGGATTATCAGCCGGTTCCTTTTTGGTCGTGGAACGCAAAACTGGATCCGGAGGAGCTGATCCGCCAGATCCGCTGGATGAAAGAATGTGGGATAGGCGGATTCTTCATGCACGCCCGCACCGGGCTTAAGACGGAGTATCTGTCCAAAGAATGGATGAATTGTGTTGATATCTGTGCCGAGGAAGCCGCAAAACTTGAAATGAATGCCTGGATATACGATGAAAACGGCTGGCCCAGCGGATCGGCCGGAGGAAAACTCCTTGCGGAGAGAAACAACAGGAATCAGTACCTGATAGCGGAAACGGGCGATTTTGACCCAACAGCTGCGGTAAGCTACCGCCTGGAGAAAGAACGGCTAGTGCGGGTCTATGAGAAGACCGAAGACGGTTCGTATCTGAATCTACACATCCGTGTGGCGGCGTCTACCACGGATATTCTCAATCCGGAGGTTGTGGATCAATTCCTTTCCCTGACCCATGAAAAATATCAGGAGCATTATGGCATGACGTTTTCAGAGAAGGTCAAAGGCTTCTTTACGGACGAACCGCAATACTACGGCGGACATACGCCCTATACGAAGATGATGGAAGCCTATTTTCAGGAGCAATACCAGGAAGATATTCTAGATTCCCTAGGTCTTCTGTTTGTGGAGAGAGAGGGATACCGTTCCTTCCGCTATCGTTACTGGAAGGGTATGCAGTCCTTGCTGCTTAAGAATTTTGCCGGGAAAGTCTATGAGTGGTGCGAGGCTCATGGCGTCCGGCTGACCGGTCATTATGTGGAGGAGCAGACTCTTGGGGGGCAGATCCGGTGGTGCGGCGGGGTCATGCCATTTTATGAATATGAACATATACCCGGCATCGACTGGCTGGGCAGAGCCAGCGACAACGAGCTGTCGCCCCGGCAGGTGGGAAGCGTGGCGGCGCAGCTTGGCAAGAAACAGGTGTTGACGGAAACCTTCGCTTTCTGTGGCTGGGACATCTCGCCCTTTGAACTGCGCCGGATTGCAGGTTTTCAGTATGTGAACGGCGTTAACCTCATGTGCCAGCATCTGATCCCCTATGCGGAATACGGAACCCGCAAACATGATTACCCGGCCCATTATTCCCCGGTTAACCCATGGGTGCAGGAGGAATTCGGCACATTTAATACATATTTTACCCGTCTGGGGTATCTTCTTGCGGAGGGAGAGCAGAAAGTCCGAACCGCGATGCTGCATCCTATCCGCAGCGCATACCTGGAATATAAGCGGGAGGCGGAAAAGGAAGGCTATGGCATTGCACTGTTGGAACAGCAGCTTAAGGGGGCTTGCCGTACACTCTCCCGTCTCAATATTGCGTATCACTTTTTGGACGAGACATTATTAGAGAAATATGGATTTGTCCGAGAGGGAGCCATAGGGTGCGGCGCGTGCAGCTACGACTATCTGGTGATTCCGCCCCTCATGACGATGGACAGGAGCACGGAGCGGCTGCTTCGCGAGTATGCGGCGCAGGGCGGGAGAATACTGCTGCTGGGGGATGCGCCGCCATACTTGGAGGGGGAACCGTATGACTATCCGTATCTGAAAAGCAACTGCACATTGGAGGAAATCGAGGCTGCCCAGCCTTATCATGTGTCGAACCCGGACACGGAGATTTATTCGGCCTTGTACACACTGGACGGAACATCCTACCTGTATGCCGTGAATGCGTCCCGGACAGAGGCGTATCGCCAGACCTTTCGGATGGGAGGCGAGATCCGGTCGTTCCAGGAGCTGGATCTGAACAGTCTCAGGGTGAAGCGTGTACCGCTTACGGTGACGCTGAAGCCGGGGGACTGTGTGCTGCTGTTCCCCGACAGGGGAGAAGGGAGAGAAGGGGATAAAGCGCTTGAACCGTTTTCAATGGCATTTCAGGATGCGGCGGTATCCTTTGAAGAGAATTATCTGCCTCTGGACTATGTGAGATATTCCCTGGATGGTATACATTATTCGAAAAAATGGCCCTGTGCGGCCCTATTCCAGAGATTGCTGGAACAGCGTGCGGAGGGGACCATTTACTTCAAATACGAATTTGAAGTGAGGGAGAAGCCGGAGAAAATCTGCATTCGCGCAGAGGCAGGAGATGGAGCAATTTATTATGTAAACGGCGTTCCTCTGAGTCAACCAATGGCCTGTCCAATAGAAAAAAACGTGCTGGCCTATGATATCGCACCTTTTGTGCGCAGCGGCGTCAACGAGTTTACCGCAAAGGTATGGTGGCACGAGAGCCCGGCCGTATATGACGCTTTGTTTGGAGGAACTGGAACCGTGGCGCGCAAAAACAGCATTGCATATGACTCGGAACTGGAACCGGCTTATGTGGCAGGGCATTTTGGCGTTTATCCGGCGGCGGAGTACCGTGAGCTCGAGGAGGAGGGATGCGTAGGGGCGGATATGTTTTATATCGGAAGGGCGCCTCAAAAGGTATGTGACCCAGTGACAGATGGCCTGCCCTTTGTACGAGGGGCTGTGACACTGCGGCAGACGGTAATCCTTCCAAGCCGCAACGTTCTGTTGAAGGTGGAAGGCTCGTATCATGCGGCTACTGTGTATATCAATGGCAAGAAAGCCGGAAAGCTCTTCTGGGAAAAGGAGATTGATATTTCCGCGTATGCAGAAGTAGGAGAGAACGAGGTAGCGATCCGATTCCTCATTGGAAATCAGAATCTTCTTGGGCCACAGCATTTTACAGGAAGGCTGGATGACGGGGCTAGCCTGTGGAGTTTTGAATTGAATGGGGCATGGGAGGAAGACCGGTGCGAGTGTTACCATGACTGGTACAGACTGAAGCAATTGTTTGCTTTGCCGCAACGCGAAGACCGTGCCATGTTGCGGAATCAGGAAACTTATAAAATAGAGGAAGGAATTTGATCAATGAAGCTGGATATCGTATCGCGGGAATTTCCCGTTATCATAAAGGACGGGCATGACTTTTCAAACCCTACTCACATCCTGAACGGGACGGCGGCCCCCGGAGAGGCCTTTGCGTTTCAAATCTGTGTGCTTGCAGATGGAGAGTATCAGGGAAAACGGCAGCTCAGGCTTGTGAGCAGCGGACTGGAAGGCGATTTCCATGTGCCGGCAGACGACATATTCTGCGTTAACTTTGGCGGCAGGGATCATCACGGAATTCCCTTTACAAAGCAAATTCATCTTGCCAGTATGGAGCAGCGGACATTGTGGGTCACGATACCCGTGCCGGGGAGGGCAGGGGGGAAGGCCGAAGGGAGCTTCACCATCTCCCTGGGGGACGAAAGCGGCACGGTAAGGGTCAGGCTTAAAGCCGAAGGGGAAACGGTTGCGAGAGGGGGAGCGGACAGGCCAAATCGGATGACAAGGCTGGGATGGCTGAATTCTGATCTTGCCCTGCACGGCGGACCCACCGGCGCCTACCCGCCTCTCAGACGGCAGGGAGATGTGTTGCGCATACTCGGCAGAAGGCTGCGGATCGGCTCTGATGGACTGCCTGCGGAAGGGTATAGCTTTTTTGATCAAAACCTCCGGGTGGGAGAGAAGGCGCAAAAGGTTTTTGGGCGGATGGCCTTTGCCCTTACCTTTGCCGGCGGAAAACAGGCAGACTTCATATCGGAGGGCGTAACGTTTGAGCCCGAGGACGGGGAAGGGATCCGCTATACCGCCGTTTCACACTGCGGGGATCTGCGCCTTGAGGTAAAGGGCCGCAGTGAGTTTGACGGCTGGAATCAATATGAGGTTATGCTTACAAGCGCCGTCCAGACCGATATCGCAGACATATCCATGATACTTCCCTTCGAGGAGGGCTTTGAAACGTACATGATGGGGCTGGGCCGCAAGGGCGGATACCGCCCGGAATGCCATGATTTTCATTGGAACGAAGAGAAACACCAGAGCCCGGTGTTCATTGGAGGGCTCAACGGCGGTGCAAGAGTGGAGTTTATGGGAGAGGATTTTGTGGAACCCCATGTCAATATCTACTACAGACACCGGCCTTACCATATGTCAAAATCCTTCTGCAACGGAGGAAAGGGCGGGATTCGAGTCGAGGGAATCAGAGGGGCGACTCTTACCGCTTATAGCGGTTCGCGCCGCATGGAGGCCGGCGAGTGCCTGCGCTTTGATTTTTCCATATTGCTGACTCCGCTTAAGGAGCTTGATACGGGGAAACGCTTTGCAGCCCGCTATGACCAGTCCTGGGATGCGGTAGACTGTGTGGAGGAGGCAAATCGGGCCGGCGCCAACTATATCAACATTCACCACGCAAACCATGCCAATCCCTATATCAACTATCCATTTATTGAAAAGGACCGCCTGCGCGCTCTGTCGGATGAGATCCACGCCGCGGGGCTGAAAATGAAGCTGTATTATACCGTCCGGGAATTCAGCGATTATGCCTATGAAATGCAGCCTTTTCTGAGTCTGGGGGATGAGATCTATCCGCGGCCAAGGGAAGGCATGGAAAGTATCCTGTGGCAGCCGGATACGCTGAAATCGTTTCAACAGAAATATGGGGAGACTGTCATTCCGGCCTGGAAGAGCGATGTAGATTCGGCGCTGCTGACGGATGGCAGCTCCCGGCTGTGCAATTACTATATTGAGGGATTGGATTATCTGGCAAAGGAGGTAGATATTGACGGGATATACCTGGATGATGTAGCCTTTGACAGAGTGACGATGCGCCGGGCAAGGCGTGTGCTGGACTTGAAGGAGGACTGCCTCATTGACCTGCATTCCTGGAACCACTACTGCGAAGAGGCAGGATGGGGGAACAGTCTCAACATCTATATGCCGCTTTTGCCGTACATTGATTCCATATGGATCGGGGAGGGATTCGACCATCAGGGCGAGGACGAGGCGTTCTGGATTGTGGAGATTGCAGGCCTGCCCTTCGGCATGAGCGGAGAGATTCTCTCAGAAGTACAGGAGTCCCAATACAGAGGGATGCTCTTTGGTATCACCCATCGGTTCATGGGGCTGAAGGTTGAGCCCAGGTATCTATGGAAATTCATAGACGAGTATGGGATCGGCCATATGGAGCTCACTGGCTTTTGGAACGAGGCGTGCCCGGTGAAGGCATCGGATGACCGGGTAAAGGTAAGTCTGTATATGGACCGCGCTTCCGGGAAGGGGGCCATAGCCTATGCAAGCTTTGCCCAGGAAGAAACTACCTTTGTGATCGAGGACGGCATAGGAATGCAGGCCATGAGAATGCCACCGATTAAGCTCTTCCAGGAGGGCAGAGAGCTGGCCGGGGGAGAGTGTATTGCCGTGGTGCCGGGCGGCGGCGGAATCATTGTTTTTGAGTGCAAGAGAAACTTATTAATTGTGTCGGATGAGCAATGTGATTTTACCGATGTGCTGGAAAGCTGCGGGATAAGGACGACTCGAATCCCCTTTTCGGAAGCCGTATATATGGATCTGTCAGGCTTTGACGCTTTTTGCATTCTTGCCGCCAGAAGCGGCGATGTATTGGAACCGCGCTTTCGGGAGCGTTTGGAAGCAGAATGCGCGAAGGGGAAGCGCGTGTTTTTACAGGCAGTCCGCTCTTTTCAGGATAACGGCTGTCAGGGGCCGGTTGGCACCACCCGAAGCCGTCTTATATATGTTGAACCGCAGGATGGGGAAGGAATTGAGGGTCTCGATACCGGAGACCTTTTGGACGATGAGGCGAATCTTATGTGTACTCCGGAGTATAATCTGGCGGATATGGAGCCTCTTCTGGTCTATAAAGAGCAGATTATCGCCCATACGCATACCGACATGGACCGGGTGGAGATTCTTAAGAATTGCCGCTACGGCATGTGGCGGTGCGGGGATAACGTACTGGCAACCGCTTTCGTGCTGCGCAACTTCAATAAGGCCCGTTTCGCTCCGCGGCGGGTATGGCAGGTGTTGATTTCTTACATTGCCCGCTGGCTCACGGGAAACAGTCCTGCCTTTTGGCCGGAAAGTGTTGTGCAGTACGGCACTAAGGAAGATATCTCCGTGCCGGAAATTTTCGAAAAATGCCGCCGAGAAGCCATTGAGAGGGGCATCACATGGATGAATGGATTCCTGATTGATCAGGGCAGGGGCGGCATCATGGAAGGAACGCGCCATGATATCGATCCGGATGGAAATCAGTCGATTCTGACAGGCGTTCGAACGGACTGCGTAGGTGAGTGTTCCGGCGCCTATAAGATGTATGCCTATCTGTATGGAAAGAAAGAATATGCCCGGCTGGGAGAGGCCATGGATGATCTTGTGTACGGGCCGATGGTGGTACACGGCGGAGCATGTGACGGCATGATGCGCTGGTGTACCAGCGGGTGGGGCGTATGTTATCAGGATGATGTGGCAAGAGCGATTCTGCCGGGACTCTATGACAGTCTGTTTATGAAAAATGACAGACGGATGGCAGAGATCTGCAATGTCCTTGATTTTCTTGTCCGCACTACTGCCAGAGATGGATTGCGCGTGTGGCGCACGGATAAATATGAATTGACAGAGCAGGCGATGGAAGCGCTCCCGGAGGAAGAGCACGGTATGGCCTCGGCGCATTATAATGCGTATTACCTTGCAGCCCTTCTGCTTGCGGCCAGAGCTACCGGCGAGAATCGATATCTAGAGATGGCGCGCCGGGGACTTACTTCCCTGATGGCGCGATACCCGGACACGGTTCGGGAACAGAGCGAAACGGAGGAAATGTGTCGTCTGATCCTGCCCCTTGCCGTGCTGTACAAAGCTACGGGCGAGGAAGAGCACCGGGAGATGCTGTACCGCGTGGCGAGGGATCTTCAGAAGGTGCGCCATCCCTTTGGGGGATATATGGAATGGGACAGCGGCTATAAAGCAGCATGTTCCCGGGAATCAACAGGGGAGTGCTCCCTCCTGACGGAAAACGGAGATCCGATCGCAGACTTGCTGTATTCCAGCAATTGGCTTCCCATTGGTTTTGCTTTTGCGTATGATGCAACCGGCGATCAATGGTTTCACACATTGTGGCATGACAGCGTGGCTTTTTGCCTGCGCACACAGATCATCAGCGAGAACCCCCTCACCAACGGTTCCTGGTGCAGGGCTTTTGATATGGAGATGCAGGAGGCATACGCGGCGCCCCATGATGTGGGGTGGGCGTGCTATGGAAGTGAGTCCGGGTGGACGAATGCGGAGATCCTCATGGGAATCATGATGCCGGAGATTCTTTCAGGAAGCAAAAAAGGTTGATATGAGAGGAAGAACGGTATATGGGATATGTATTATTAGTGTTGTCAATGGTGATTAGCGTATCACAGAATATGGTGACGAAGCAGTATAATTTGAAATGCAAGAAACCGGAGCCCTTTCTCTATTCAGCCCTGCTATCCGCCTCCGCGATTATATTTTTTGTGTTGTCGTCCGGGTTTACGCTTTCGTTTCGTCCGGAAATAATGCCCTATGCCATTGGGTTTGCAGCAGCATATGCAGCGGCCTTGGTCGGCCTGAACCTGGCCATCTCCGCGGGACCGCTATCCATTACAATGCTTGCGGAGTCCTACTCTCTGCTGATTCCTACGGCTTTCGGGATTCTGTTTCTGCATGAGCCGGTTGGCAAAGGCGTGTACTGTGGAATCGGCATTCTTGTGATCTCCTTACTTTTCATCAATATAAAAAAGGAGAGCGTCAAGGTTTCGTTTCGGTGGTTGGTTTATATGCTGATCGCATTTATAGGGAACGGGATGTGCTCTACTGTACAAAAGATGCAGCAGTTGCGATTCAACGGCGCATACAAGAATGAATTTATGATTGTAGCGTTTCTGATCGTGGCGGTTATGCTGGGGCTTATTTCGGCGGTAAAAGCGCGCGATGAAAAGCCGGCTTTTAGCCAATGCTGCCGGTATGCCGTATTGGCCGGGATGGCTAACGGAATGTTAAATTTACTGATCATGTATTTAACAGGGCTGTTGCCCAATGCAATTTTATTTCCGTCTCACTCGGTTGGCGTTATGCTTTTAACGTTCTGTGTGGGAAGGGGCGTGTACAAGGAACATTTTTCAAAAATCCAGACGATAGGCTATGTGTTGGGGATGGCCGCTATTATTTTATTGAATCTGTAGAACAGTCCTTCCAGTGCAATGATTATGCAATAAAATTGACATACCATTCTCAAAGATGTATAATCAAAAGAAAATGGAAGTCGCTCAAAATGGCACGGGTACAACGCCATCAGAAAGCAAAGGAGGACGCGACATGAAGAAAAGTACGGGAACATTTGCCAGCAGCAATGGGCGGGATCGGATCCGCTACTATGTGTATAGCCCGGAGGAGAGCCCGAAGGCCATTCTCCAGATATCCCACGGGATGTGCGAGTATCTGACGCGCTATGAGGAGTTCATCGAATACATGGTGGACAGAGGCTTTCTGGTCTGTGGAAATGACCACCTCGGACATGGCGGGTCCGCCGCTTCGCAGGATGAGCTGGGATATTTCGCCAGCCATCATGGGTGGTCTTGCCTTGTGGAGGATCTGCACCGGTTGACTGTCCATATAAAAAAGAAATATCCGGACCTCCCCTATTATCTCCTGGGACACAGCATGGGATCTTTTGTGGCCCGTGCCTATCTCGTCCGCTATGGGCGCGCGCTGGACGGTGCGATTCTATGCGGAACGAGCGGAAGCAATCCCTTTGCAGCGCTTGGCGTTCTCATGGCAAAGCTTTTGTCGCGGGTGAAGGGGGACCACTACCGCAGCCGGCTGCTGAATGATCTGATGTTTCAGTCCTACAACAGCCGGTATCCCGATAAGCGAACATCCTTTGACTGGCTGACGCGGGAGGCGTCCACCGTTGACCGTTACATTCAGGACCCGTATTGCAATTTCGTCTTTACAGCCAATGGATTTGAGAATCTGCTGTCCATGCTGCGGTATGTCTCGTCGAGACAATGGTATGCGTCGGTGCCCCGGGATCTACCGATCCTGCTTATCAGCGGCGACATGGACCCCGTAGGGCAGTACGGCAGAGGGGTAAAACAGGTATTTCGGCGGTTAAAAAGAGAAGGCGTGATGGATCTGACCATACGCCTATACGAACAGGGCCGCCATGAGATTTTAAATGAAACGAATCGGCAGGACGTCTACTCCGATTTGATGAATTGGCTGGAGGGATAGAAGTCCAACAACTGTCGGAAGACATCCCCGATCCTATGGTGGATCACCAGATCCGCTCTCCCGTCAAGGGGAGTCTCATCCCTGTTGATCAGCACCAGGCCCGCGTCCCCGTGGAAATATCGCAGGAGGCCGGCGGCCGGATATACATTGAGCGAGGTTCCGCCCACAATCATCAGATCCGCCTCCTCAATCTGGGAGATACTCTGTGAAAGAACGGTTTCGTCCAGCGCTTCTTCATAGAGCACCACGTCGGGCTTGATCAATCCGCCGCACCGCACACAGCGGGGGAGGGCTTCGCCCTGTAAAATGGCGTCAAGCCCAAAGGCTTGGCGGCAGTCCATACAGTAGTTGCGATGGATGGAACCGTGCAATTCCAACACCTTTCGGCTCCCGGCCCGCTGGTGCAGCCCGTCGATGTTCTGGGTGAGCACAGCGGTCAAAACACCTTGGCGCTCCAAGAACGCCAAGCCTCTGTGGGCTGCATTGGGGACGGCAGAGGGGTAGAGCATATACTTCCGATAATACTGATAGAAAATATCGGGGTGCTTCACAAAAAAGGTATGGGACAGAATCTCCTCCGGGGACACCCCGTACTCCTGCACCGTTCGATAGATCCCGGACTCACTTCGAAAATCCGGTATGCCGCTTTCTGTGGAGACCCCTGCGCCGCCAAAGAAGACGGCTTTTTTGCAAGTCAGCAGCCTATGGTATAATTGCAGCACTGAATCCTTCATGGCGAAAGACTTCCTTTCAAAATTAAGAATTTTCCTGTCGGGCCGTTTTATGAAAGTAGGTCTCGATCAGAGCGATTACAATGTTGTCGTCCTGCAATGGCTCCTTGACAGCCGACTCCCACAGTGAGGGAGATTGGACCAACTCGGAGAATGATTGTTCAAAATACTGGGAGAAGTCGGCACGGCTGACGCTGAATTCATTGTCGAGAAATCGGTAGCGAAGCCCGTTCAGATTGTCGATGAGACCAAAAGCGGCGGCGGAGTTGTAGATGAGAGAGCGCATGACAGTCTGCTCTGAGAGAGAAGCTAGATCGATATTGTAGTCGATCTGGAATGTCAGAGAATCAGGGTCATTTTCATAGCTGACGGGGAGATCTTGCAGCGGGAGATTTTCAAATAGATGAATGGTATTGGCCGCATCCCCCATATAAAGAGATTGATACTGTTGTATCGAGGACAGATCATGGGTGAGGGGATCCCGCTGCCGAGTTTCATATTCCTGCTGGCGCCGCTCCTGAGCCGGTCGGTATACGCATTCGATTCCAAGGAGGATCAGCAATCCGATCACAAGCAAAACCACAATGCTGATGTCTTTTTTACGCCGCATCGCCTTGTACCTCCTCTTCCAGGGTTGCCTTGGCCACATGTTGGACGGAGAGCGGGATCCACAGAAAGGTGACCGGCAAAAGATAGTCCGCAGCCAGAAGTGCAAATTGATAAGGCCCATTGATTTGGACAGGGCGAGAAAACCACAGGTTGCTGCCAAAGCGAATGCCTGTCACAAGGGCCAGATTAAGGACAAGAAACAGAGCAAAGAGAATCCAAACCCAGCGGGACGCCTTTTGGATTGAGAAGAGAGACACCCGCGTGACCGCCGATGGAGACAGTGAGCGGGCCAGAAGAAAGAGGATGCCCACCGCGATAATCATTAGAAGATAGACGGTATTGAGTATACGCCCAGAGCCATGGAACATGCGGAGGGGGAGAGTCACAACCCAGGCCACCGATAGGCATAACAGGACATGCTGCAAGATATTGAGAGCGAAAGCGCGGGTCGATACGGTCAGCCGCTGCTTTGAATCAAGAAAATCCAGAGAGGGAATGCTCTTTTTCGCATTGGCGATGGCCTCCTTCTCGGAGAGTCCCCGGGAGAGGTCATCTGCGATCCGTGCGCGCAAATTCGAAAGAATCTCATCTCGCGCCTCCTGATTGGCCTGAGTTTTCGGGTACCGGGAAAATAATTGGTTGATATAGCGTTCTAAAGTATCCATATGGCTACCTCCAGATAACAGCCGTCATCGCGGCATAAATTCAACAGCGAAACAAGATCCATGTCTGTCAGCTGTGCGGTTCTTCCTTCAATAATCTCTCAATGAGATCCCGGGCCTTGTTCCAAGCGGCAAGGTTTGCCTCCAGCAGCGAACGGCCGGCAGGGGTTATGCGGTAATACTTTCGCCGTCCTCCCTGGCTTTCATCGCCCCAGTAAGATTCGATACAATGCTGCCCCTCCAGCCTGCGGAGGCTTGTGTACAGAGAAGGTTCTTTTAGTTCGTAGCGGCCGCCGCTTTTTTGTGACACGCGCTTGATGAGCTCATATCCATAGCTGTCGTGGTTATCTAAAATCCGCAGGAGTATGGTATCGATATGGCCTCGAATGGAATCGGCCGACACGGAATCCGATGGATCCATAGAGCAGTCCCCCTTTCCAGGATCATTTGATGTGAATACATTATATACCAGAGTACTATGTTTGTCAAGGTACTATTTTAAAAATAACAAATGAGCTCGATCTATAGCTTCTGCTTTAGTTTCAGGGAAAAATTTTTCCCAAAAACAAAATTTTCTCTTTACAAAGACAAGTTTCTATATTATAATGTAAAAGCACTGTTTGAGAGGGAATATAGCTCAGTTGGTTAGAGTGCCACGTTGACATCGTGGAGGTCGCTGGTTCGAGCCCAGTTATTCCCATATGAATTCCGGGGGAGAGATCTTCCGGTTTTTTTATAACAGTATTTGTGCCCGCGCACAAATACTGTAAATGGCAAAGGGAGGTATAGAGATGGAGCAAAATCGTGAGCTTTACAGGGATGACCGGCCTTTTGAGGAGAGGGTGCGGGAGCTATTGTCCAAGATGACCTTGGAAGAAAAATTCTCTCAGATGACATTCCGGTCTCCAGCCATCGACCGGCTGGGAATCCCTGCGTACAACTGGTGGAACGAAGCGCTGCACGGCGTTGCCCGATCCGGCGTTGCGACCATGTTCGCCCAGGCCATAGGGCTGGCGGCGACCTTTGACGATGGGCTTGTGCGCCGGGTTGCGGATGTGATATCCACGGAGGCCAGAGCCAAATATCACGAATATGAGAAGCATGGGGATCGGGGCATCTACAAGGGCCTTACCTTTTGGTCTCCCAATGTGAATATTTTCCGCGATCCCAGGTGGGGACGGGGACATGAGACCTACGGGGAAGACCCCTATCTGACTGGGCGCATGGGCGTCGCATTTGTCAAGGGGATCCAGGGGGAGGATCCAAAGTATTTAAAAGCCGCCGCCTGTGCCAAGCACTACGCTGTACACAGCGGGCCGGAGGAGCTGCGCCACGTATTCGACGCAGAAGTATCAGCCAAAGACCTGTGGGAGACATATCTGCCAGCTTTTGAGGATTGTGTTGTGGAGGGAAACGTGGAAGCCGTTATGGGAGCGTACAACCGGACAAACGGACAGCCCTGCTGCGGAAGCCCTGTGCTGATTCAAGATATACTGCGGGATACATGGGGATTTCAGGGGCATTTTGTATCCGATTGCTGGGCGATCATGGATTTTCACCAGCATCACCATGTAACGGCCACTGCGCCGGAATCAGCGGCGCTTGCCTTAAACGCGGGGTGTGACGTTAACTGCGGCACCGTGTATCTGCATTTGCAGGTTGCCTACCAGGAAGGGCGGATCGATGAGGCGACGCTCGACAGGGCGTTGACAAGGCTGTTTATGACGCGGATGAAGCTCGGAATGTTCGATGCCCCTTCCCAAGTTCCGTATACCGCGATCCCGTATGAGAAGAATGACTGCGCGGAGCATCGGTCCCTCAACCTTGAGGCCGCGGAGAAATCCATGGTCCTCCTAAAGAACGACGGAGCGCTTCCTCTCGCCGCCGCATCCATAAAGACCATCGCCGTTATCGGTCCAAACGCGGATAGCCGTGAGGCGCTGAAAGGAAATTATTATGGGGATGCATCCCAGTATACAACGATTCTGGAAGGAATTCAGCAGTATGTTGACCAGGAGAGCTGCCGGGTCCTCTATGCAAAGGGCTGCCATCTGTGGAAAGACCGGGAGTTTGGGGAATCCGAGTTTGATGGCGATGGGATAACGGAGGCTGTCATCGCCGCGGAGAAGGCGGATGCCATAGTCCTGTGCCTTGGACTGGACGCCAGCTTAGAGGGGGAGGAGATGCATGAGTCCAACGCCTACGGCAGCGGTGACAAGCCCGATCTTGAGCTCCCCGGATTACAACAGCGCCTTATGGAGTCCGTCTGGAGAGCGGCAAAGGGAAAGCCCATTGTCCTAGTGCTTCTCAACGGAAGCGCCCTCGCGGTGAATTGGGCGCAGGATCATATTCCCGCTATTGTGGAAGCCTGGTATCCGGGAGCCAGAGGCGGCGATGCCGTTGCCAGACTGCTATTTGGAGAGTTTAGTCCGGCTGGCCGCCTCCCGGTGACATTTTACCGCACAGCGGAGGAACTGCCAGATTTTGCCGAGTATTCCATGGAAGGGCGGACATACCGCTATATGGCGCAGGACGCGCTGTACCCCTTTGGATATGGGCTGACGTATACCACATTCCGCTATGACGCCGTGCCGGATCAGCAGCTGGTCTACAGGAAAGATGAACCGGTGACGGTCTGTGTCGATGTCACCAATACCGGCACCCGAGATTCGGATGAATGCGTGCAGCTGTATCTTTCCCATACCATTCAAAAGGCGAAGTTGTCGCCCAAGTGGAGCTTAAAAGGGTTTAAAAGGGTGCATATGGCCGCGGGGGAGACCAGACGGCTCATCTTCACGCTGACCGCCCATGAACTCCGCTCAGTGGAGGAGGATGGCAGCCGCACGGTGGAGAGCGGCGCGTATACGCTGTATCTCAGCGGCGGACAGCCGGACGCTAGGACGCGGGACTTGACAGGTATAGAACCGGTGCGCTATGAGATAGTACTTCTGTAGTACACAACAGCAGACAACGGAGAGGCCAGGGAATCATTGCCGGGAAGGCGACGGTTCCCTGGCCTTTTTATTTTCAACGGTTGGAAAAATATTTTGAGTAGTCTCTGGGCAGGGTTTGAGCATTTTATCCGCTTTTTCAACGGAGGTACACAACAAGCATTTCAAAAAGCTGGTCTAGACGGTGACCTATGCGACATACTTTATATCCGTCGTGGTCATGGCGGGCATGATCCTTTTGTTTCTCGCGCCGAAGACCGGTTTTCAATCGGATAATGTTGTTTTCAGTTTATACAAGCAAAAACAATGTTTTATGAAGATATGAGCGTCCGAAGCAGGCTCAGGCAGTTGCAGGAGCAGGGCAGGCAGTGCCCCTGCTCTGCGGGATTACAGCCCCCTGCAAGATTTTATAAAGCCATGAAAGGTGTTTCTGCCTATGATTTATAGTTGATTGCACTTATTAACATAATTTGCTTGGTAATCCGAAATATCTTTGCATGGGTATACGGGACATTTGCTACAAAAGTCTATACCATGTTCCTGACAGCACTTTACGAAAGGACACTCTTTACAAAGTTCAAACACATTATTCGATCTGCCACCATGGCAGTTGAACTTTTCGAGAGAGAGGTCTAATCCGAATGTATCTTTGTAGAATCTTTGTGACTGTTTTCTCAAGCGGTTATCATTATTCTGCGTAGCAATATATGTAACACATTTTGTGCAGTCATGACCGCAATAACAGCTATGATTTTTCTTCGCTATAAAAATGTGTGAAAATTCAGTTTCATAGTTTTCAATTAGTAATAAGCCTGCATTTGCGATATAAGATTTCATTTCCGCAGGTGTATCTGGGAATACCGTGATTTTTCTTGTTCCAGTATCAATAAACCCGTCTTGGTTTTTATCTATTGACAAAGCGAACTTGCCATCGTCTTTCAGCAGAGCCGCCACTTTGTTTATGGCTTTCTGTTTTTCCTCGATATGCATAAGTGTTCTTGACAAGGGTACAATGCAAAGTGAAAAGTTTTAGATCTTCCATTCGATAGAAAGCTCGGTGCGAGTGGCCTCAACTTTTGAAATCAGCGTGTCGAGGACGCGCCGCCTGTCATCGAAGCTCACATCTTCCCAATGACTTAAATACCCGGTTATGCTATCGACCTGTGAGGAAGAAACAGAGTTAGCGGTAAGGTCGGCCACCAGCTTCAACTGCTTTTGCCGTTCCGCGTCCAGTTCCTCAATCCGGCTGTTTGCGTATTGCAACAAGAGCGGGTTTGCTCCGGTCAGCGTGTCAATGAGCTTTTCAATCTCGCCCTCGATTTTGGCAAGTTTAGCGCGGGCGGCGGTCAGTTTGGGATTGTACCCGTCCGCCTTACAGCCTTTCAGCGTTTGAAATTCCCGCATCTTCTTTACCATTTCCTCATAGACCGATTTTTCCAGATCGTGCTTTGTGAGAGTGCCGGGCCCTTGACAGCTTTTGTTTTCCAGTCGTTGCTTGCACCGCATATAAGTGACGCCGTTTGGAGCGTTCAGACTGGCCAGCGCATACCCACAGCACCCACACTTGATTTTCCCAGCCAGCCATGTATTGTGGCATTTGCGGCCATTTTGGAATGTGGTATTTTGGGAGAGCTTGCGCTGGACGGCCAGCCAGAGGGACGAGGGGATGCGGCCCTTGTGGGGCGCAATCACCAGAATGTTTTCCTCCCCCTCGCGGCCCTGGTACAAGTAACAGCTAAATTCACCTGTGAACAGTTCCGGCGGGCTTTCGATTTTCGCGCCCTGGGCCTTGAAATATTCGTAAATATCCATATCGGCCTGGACGTAAACCGGGTTTCTTAAAAGCTGGCCCACAAAACCGCGTTTCAGCGTTTTTCCATACACCAGGATTTCATTCTCGGTAAAGTACCGGGTAATGTCACCGTAGGAGTTCTCCGGCTCGGCGTACATTTCATACATAAGCTCGGCATAGTCCATCTCGGCGTTTTCAATCAGCCGTTTTGTTTTGATACCGTCCATGACGATGGGCTCGGTATCAAAACCGTATGGAGCCCGGCCCCGCATATAGTAACCTTTGGCACACCGGGAGTAAAAAGCGTCCTGCACACGCATCTGGATGCTTTCCCGTTCCAGTTGGGCGAACACGATGCAGATATTGAGCATCGCCCGGCCCATCGGGGTTGACGTATCAAATTTTTCGGTGCAGGAGACAAATTCCACGTTGTACTGCTTGAACAGTTCCATGAGCTTTGCGAAGTCCACAATGGAGCGGCTAATCCGATCCAGTTTGTAAACAATCACCCGCCGGATCAGTCCGGCCCGGATGTCTTTCAGAAGCCGCTGGAAGTCGGGGCGTTCTATGTTCTTCCCGGAATATCCCTTGTCTTTGTATTCTTTCGCTTCACCGCCTTTTAGTTCATACCGGCAAAATTCAAATTGACTTTCAATGCTGATACTATCCTTTTTGTCAATCGACTGCCGCCCGTAAATTGCATCTATTCTATTATCCATAATTAGCTCCCTTCCGTTTATACGGGAGCCAACCTACAATTATATTATACCTCTGCCGCCCCCATTCAACAAGGATGCCTTTGACTACCCCCGCTGTCCGGCATATTTGCGGAACACGTCAAAAAGCTGTTGTTCCACCTCGCGCCTGCGCTTTTCCCGTTCCTGCGGGGGCAGAATGGGAGTAAGGTTTTTAATAGTAATCGTCCGATCACCAAGTACAGCCGTTTTCATTTCGCTCTTGTATTTGGTCTGTGCGTACATAGAATACCTCCCATTTTAGAAATGACAAAGGCCAGCACTGCGAAAGTGCTGGCCCTTGATTTGACCGGGACTTCGGGACAAAGTGTCTCGAAGCCAGCCGGAGCTCCGCTCATAATGCGGGCCCCGCTTTCATAAGATGTGGGGAGGCCGAGCCTGTTTCCTTGACCTGTCCAAAGACAACCATACTCGGCGCGGCACTCCCGCACAGCAGGGGACGGCGGCCCGGAGGGACAGGCGGCCAGCCTGTCCTGTGGCGGATCGTGGCCGTGGGATGGCCCGGCCCACCTGCGGCGCAGGTGTTGGTCGCTCGTTCTCTTGTGGAGAAGTCACCGCGCACCCGCCGCCTGGCTCCCCGCGCTATGCTCGGAGCCGCCGCCGTCCTGCTGTGGAGAGGTAGGCAACCTACCTCTCATATACCACCAGAAAAACAGGGGGTAATGGAGATGCTTTTTAGAAATTTTCCCGCAAATATTTTTTCATGCGTTTGATCCCGCAGAGGACGGAGCACCTAACGGCGCTTTTATCCACGCCCTCCTCGCGGGCGATCTCCCGATAGCTTTTACCGAGAATGAGGTGGGCATCCACCCGGCGGCCCTGGAGCTCCGGCAGGGAGTTGAGCGCGTTCCAGAGCCGGAAAAACATTTCCTTGCGATCCAGGAGCTCCTGGGGGCTGGGCTCATGCTGGCAGGCGGAATATTCGATCCCGTCATCACAGTCCAGGGAATAATATGCCTTGTTGTACCGGGCCCGCTCCACATAGGCGGCCTCCTGGCGTCTGCTGGCGTTGAGGGCCTCGGCCACTTCCTCGGTCACTTCGATAAACTGATCCTGTATGTACCAGTAATAAAAATCTTTCAGATTGATGGTAGTCATAGCTTGTCCTCCATTTCGTTTTGGTCGGGTTGATGGGAAACGAAATGGAGGGCTGGCGGGGAACGGCACCCAGGAGAGCCGCTCCGTACCTTGGGACACTTTGTCTCGAAGTACGGACAGCAAAATGCGCTTGCACGACATAAAGCCATGCAAGCGCATAAATTGAGATATTTTCCTACATTATAACAATTTTCGCAACTACGGTTAAAATATCCTTGTCCGGAGCCCTGGCTTTTTTTGATAGGTTAGGGGGATGGACAAGGGGGAAAGACACGGCGTACCTCCTTTTATTGCCGCCGTGTGCTATAAAAAGGCGGCGGCCTTGAAATAGTTAATTTCAAAACCGCCGCCTGGCTTTAGTATAGGCGCACATCAACGCAGCCGCCAAGCCAACGGTTTTTTTATATGCCGTTTCCGTTGGCGGCCCATAAACAATTATATCAAACTTTTTTAGATGCTTTTGAGGTATCGGAAGAACTCATTAAGTGTTTCATCCTGCGGAGCTCCAAAGCAATCTTTCATTTGATACTTGAAAGACTTTTTGACATTTCCAATCTGGAGAACAACTTTTTTACGGTTTTCATCTACAACTGCACTTGTAACCGCTGAGTATGGAATATACTCGTTTTCTTCTGTTTTATTCCCAACAAAAAGATTTGCGGCTAACTGCTTTTTCCAATCAAAAAGCGGCGTTGTATCTTCATACTTTGTCAACGTCTGCGTGAATGGGTTTGATGTGGCCGGAATAAGCCTCATACCGCCCTTATCATAAGCAACCACCCAAATGTGCTGAGCATTAACCGCATCCTCCAGCAGATTTATAACAGAGAATGATGTCCCCTTTAAGCAAGGGTATTCTTGTATAGCAAAATCTTTCATACGGTCTTGAGCCTTGCCACCGGCTTTTTTTCCGCGTGCAGACATAACGATCATAAAAATAACGCCAAAGACAATGACAATTCCCGGAATAATTAACATCTTATAATCCATTTTCTATCTCTCCCTATTTCTTAAAATGTGCATTGTTTCCACGGACTTTCTTCATCCCCCAAAAGCCCCTGTGTAATGCCTATAATGCCAGTTAATGACATCGTGTTGCCCGACCACATAGCTCGTCCGATGACATATCCACCTGCAAAATCTTCCCATGAGGTATAAGACTCTTGACTGAGATGGCGCGCATTAAAAATATACTGCCATGCCTCCTCATCAGATATATACCCGGCATCAAAGCAACAGCGAGTAACCAAAACCAAACGCCCCATGTCCCATGCGGCAATAGACTGCTGATACAAATCTGCTCCTTGTTTTAATTTGATGAAGTCATAGCCAATCAAATCGTCTAAAGACTCCTGCAAGTTTGAAATGTATTCTTTAATACGGGCTATGTCATCGTCATCTAACTCACTACCGTCAATCTGGGTTTCCCGACCAGAAACGGCCCCCTTGATTAAATCAAAATATACTCGGTGTCCGCTGGTAAAAAGCCATTCCAAAGTTTCAAGTGCGGTTTCCCGATCTGTGATGTCGTAATATTCAGACAAGTTTTCTTTAATGTCTGCAACACTTGATCCCGTTGAAAGACTATCGCAAAAATACTCAGTTTGTTCAGCGTTAATAGCGCCGATGTTAATAGCGGCAAATTGTTCCGCAGACAGATTTTGTGGGACAGGATTTTTTCGATAACTTTCGTCATCAAAAAACTTCGAGATCATATTGAATATGTTCATAGCAAGTACCTCTCTTTTCTTTCTGTATTCGACTACTCATATTTAGGGAAACAAAAAGGCACCTCTATCCGCGCAGAAAACTGCTGGATAGAAGCGCCCATGCGTACTGATATTGTTTTGAGCATGACAAAAGCCCGATGCTACATAGTTATAGCACCGCTCCGCTTGCTTGCTTGCTTGCTTGCTTGCTTTAGTGTGGCAGAAGTCATAGCGTTTGTCAATCCCTTTCTATGAGTGTTTGCAAAAATATTTTACCATATTTTCTCCCGCGTTGCAATCATTATATTGTAGCTATGGACACACAATTTTCCCGCATTTCGTGGCACTTTCCGGGGCGCACGTTTTGGCAAGCAATTCGAGTGTGCCCACACTCGAAATTTTTGCTGGGCCGCAGGCCCGCAAAAATGCTTGTTGGGGAGCTCCCCAAACCCGCAGGACTTCGGGACAAAGTGTCCCAAAGTCCCGGCGCTATGCGCCTGTTGTCTGCGGCCTGTCGCTACCGCTCCTGGGCCTTATTTTCCCGCCCGTCGGTCACGCCGAGCAGGTAGTCAATGTTTGCCTTGACTGCCACGGCCTCGCGCATCTGCCGCTGGGCCTCCCGGTACTCGGCATAGAGGGCCTTTTTCTTTTCCGCCAGTTCCCGGCGGGATTTTTTCAGCGCGTCCATTTTAGGGAGCTTCGCCCCGTCCAAAATCTCATTCATGCTGGCCTTTGCCGCCCGGTATGCGGCAAGCTCCGCCTCGTGCTGGGCCAGATATTTTTTACTGTACCGGGCCGCCTTGTAGCCATCGAACACGGGCCGGGTTTTGGCATAGTCCACCGTGGCCTCCATGAGCCGGGCCGTTTTGGAGAGGGCGGCCTCCGTGTCCCGCAGTTCCCCGGCCAGCTTGTGAAAGCGATCCACCGCCGCATCGGTACTGGCCTCCAGCGCGGCATAGTTGGCGAGCTCGTGCTCCCGCAGATACTGGAGGGCGGCGGCCATCTGCTTTAGATTGTAGACCTTGGCCCACCGCGCATAGGCCGGGCCCTTGCCCTGGGCCATGCGCTCTTGAATGTCAATCACCAGATCAACGCGCCGGGTCGGGGCCGGAGCATCCTGGGGAAGCTCCGGGATGGGACGATCCCCGGCAATCACCGCCAGAATGTCCTCCAGGTCAAACCCCGCGCCCAGGGTAGAAGCTCTTAGCCGGGTCGGTTTATCCTGGCCGGGGGCCAGGAATGAGATCACGCCGCCCCGCCCATGCTTGACCGCAAACCCGGAATCCTCCATGAGCCGCAGGAACGCCGCGAGGTCGGCGGGCTTTTTCCCCAAAGCCTCCACCACCGCCACCCGCACCCTCTGCTGGGCGGAGGGCGTCTTTTCCCCGATCCATTGACCGTAATGGAGAAAGCGGCCCTTGCTGTGCAGCTTGGGATTTTGGATATAGGAAAGCTCATGCTCAATGCACACCCGGTCAGAGAGTCGCCGCAGGGCAAAGGACGAGCCGAGGAAGTTATGAAATTTCCGGGAGCGGTCAAAGGCCGTGGAATTATAATAAATGTGATTGTGGATGTGGCCCTTGTCGGTGTGGGTACAGACAAAAAATTGATACTTGCCTTTCGTCCAGCGCATCGCCGTTTCATAGCCGATTTTGTTTGCCTCCTCCGCCGTCACCTCGCCGGGAGGAAACGCCTGGCGGATCTGGAAGAACAGGGCCCCGCGCTCCACAGGCCGGGCCGTTTCCGCCTGGTACTGGCTTT
>JAHZBS010000059.1 GCA_019423265.1 Clostridiales bacterium | reverse complement strand
GGCTATCCGCTGAAGATGGAGGCCTTCGCCCAGCCCTGGTCTGTGGAGAAAACGCAGACCCCGAAGCATTCCCTTCGCCTGCGGTTCCGCTTTGACGCTGCAGTTGCGGTGGATACGGCGCAGTTGGCGCTGGAGACGCCGGAGCTCTGCGCCATCACCTTCAACGGAAAGCCGGTGCGAAATACGCCGGTTGGGTATTTCACCGACATGTCCATCAAGACGGTGGAGTTGGGATCGATTCGGAAAGGGGAAAATACTCTGATCCTGGAGATGCCCTATATGCAGGAGTCGAATCTGGAGTGGTGCTACGTGCTGGGGGATTTCGGCGTGGAAGCGCGAGGCGCTAGAGCCTGGGTGACAGAGCCGGTGCGGAGCTTGGATTTCAGCGACTGGACATATCAGGGGCTTCCCTTCTATGGGGCGAATGTGACCTATGAGTGGACTGTCGAGGTGGAGGATGGCGAGTACGCCGTGGAGATCGATAAGTTCCGCGCGCCGGTTATCGCGGTGGCGGTGGATGGAAAGGATGCAGGCCGGATCGCCCTTCTGCCCTACCGGGTTGAGCTGGGGCATCTGGGCGCAGGCCGCCATAGCATTTCGATCACGGTGTTTGGCAATCGGTTTGGCAGCTTTGGACAGCTGCATTGCAGCGATGATACCCTTACCTGGTATGGGCCAGGCGCATGGCGGACCAAGGGTGCGGAGTACAGCTATGAGTATCAATTCCGCAGAACCGGCTTGCTCATGGCGCCGGTGCTGTTGAAGAGGGAGATAAAGTAAGGATGTCGCTTCTTCCATAAAAAAACAAACGTCAGGTCACGGTGTAAGCCGTGGCTTAGACGTTTGTTTTTTATGTAGGGGCTGAGGTCATCTCAGCGCGTCACATTTCGCAGCCATTTCTTGCTCTTATACCGGATCGTCGTCAGGGGAACCTTGATGAGCTCGTCCCCCATGATGACAGCATATACGGCGGGGACGCTCCAGTGGAACACAAAGGCGAAGATTGCGCCCAGAAGGATGGAACCGCCCCACATAGTGGATACATCCATGATCAAGCCAAACTTTGCATCGCCCCCGGCGCGGAAGATGCCCACCACCATGGTGGTATTGTAGGCCTGGGCAATGACATAATAGGACATGATGAGCATCATGACGGACATATACCGGTGTGCCTCCGGCGTCACGTTCATGGTGGCCATGACGATGGGGCGGACCAGGAGGATGATCAGGCCTCCGGCGACGCCGGCGGCCAGCGTCAGCTTCACAAACCGATTGGCATAATCTTCTGCCCGCCCATAGTCATTTTCTCCGATTTTCTTTCCGATCATGATGGCGGCCGCGTTGGCAATGCCAAAGGCCACGACGGTGGCCAGATTGCGGGTGACCTGGGCGACAGAGTTGGCCGCGACAGCAGAACTCCCCATGTGGCCGATGATAACGGCATTCATGGAGATACCGGCGCCCCACATCAATTCGTTGAGGGTGACGGGGAGGGAGTACCGGATGAAATCCGATAGAAGTAGCTTGTCGTGGACAAAGATATCCCGGACCCGCAGGCGCACCACTTTGTTGCGCGCCGAGTAGAGCAAAACGATGGCGAGCTCTGCGCCGCGGGCGATGGTTGTGCCCAGAGCCGCGCCGGCGATGCCCATGGCAGGGCAGCCCAGGAGGCCGAAGATAAAGATGGCGTTGAGGATAATATTGAGAAAAAGGGATACCAGATACACCACCGTGGATATGATGACCCGCTCCACGCTTCGCATGATGTTGAGATAGATAATGGTGACGGACATGAACAGGTATGAAGGAGCCACAACCCGAAGATATCGGACTCCCTCCCTGATCACATCCTCCTCGGGGGAGAAGATGCGCATGATGGGATATGGAAAGAGCAGCACGGCGGCGGTAAAGATAACCCCCACGATAAGGGCAAAGCGGAGGGCGATGCCCATGACGATCTCGATGGTGCGCGTGTCGCCCTTTCCCCAGTACTGAGCTGTCAGAATCGCGGCTCCGGATGTGAGGCCGAAGAAGAACAGGGTGAGGATGAACTGCACCTGGCCGGCCAGGGAAGAGCCCGACAGAGCCGTTTCGCCCACCTTCCCCAACATTATGACATCGGCCGATGTGACGGCCACGTTGATGAGATTTTGAATCGCCATGGGAAGGACGAGGGCAAAGACAGATTTGTAAAAGATTTTTGATTCGGTTGATAGATTGGTTGACATAAGGAATCTCCTAGATATATACTAGCACACGGTTACAAACGTTTGCATAGACGCCATTATATCATAGATTCCTTGTTGTGTGCAATGGGTAGACGTAAATATGCGGATCGCGCCTGAAAATTTAGTAGGTTCCCAGCTCCAGCCCTCGCCTGATGAAGTACTGGTAGGTTTCGTATTGTACGGTTTTAGGGATAGAGTGATCGCTGTGGAGGACATAGTTGTAACCCTCCTTGACAAGCGGTATCTTGCTTTCCAATTCCTGATCGATGACCGCCCGATCGTTGGTGTACAGCGTGCGCACATCGATCCCGCCCATGAAGGCGATCTGCTGGCCATAGAGCCGGTGCAGTTTCAGGAGGTCCATCCCAGCTTTGACCTCAATGACTTGTAGGCAGTCGATGCCGGCATCAATCATGCCTGGCAACAGGGGCTCCACATAGCCACAGGAGTGCATGATGACGGGGAGGCCGTGTTCCTTCGCAAAGCCTATGGTATAGGTATGGCTAGGTTTGATGATTGTATCGTACATGGCGGGGGACATAAAGGGACTTCCCTTGTAGCCCATGTCCTCATAGTACCAGATTCCATCGGGATAGCCCTCCTGCTCAAAGAGCATGGTCTGCAGATTCACGGTGAGCTTGGCGTAGGTCTGCGCCATGTCCGCGATCCAGTCAGGATCCAGCGCCATTCCCACCAGCATATTTTCATGACCGCAGACGGGGTGGATGCTTTCAAATACGTTGATGCCGCTCCAGACGAAAAAGCGGCCGGCCTTGGCCGCCTCCGCCTTTGCCCTGCGGTAGGCCTCAAAATTAATCCGGCGCGGCTCCGCCTTTAAAAGGGGCTTGATCAGCCGTTCCCAGTCCTCCCGCTCCTTGACTTTGAAATCCACGTGTTCTGGGGTCGTGTCGTGGAATTTATGCTGGCGAAGGGTGGCGCCGTTGCCGTCCAGATAGGTGACGGTGTCCTCTGTTTCCGCTACGGCCCGGCGCTTGAAATCCAGGTCCGCCACTGTGTTGAACGGCCAGCATTCCTGCATGTCAAACTGAAAATGTGCGTCAAAGGATTCATCCTTGCCGAGATATCCTTTCTCATGCCATTCCCTGTGGGTATCGCCCCAAAAATGTTCGTACAGTCCGATGCGGTCCACAGGCTCATGCCTGAGAATCCGCGTCATCCGCTCTTTTCCTGTCATTGTCTTCACTCCTCCGCAAAGAAATTTATTGATGGTAGGATAGCACAGAATTCATAAAAACAGTATAAATATTATGTTGACCATATGAAAAAAGTATGGTAACTTGTTAGGGAGGAGGGAAATCGATGAGGCTGACCACACAATATCTAAACCCTATCGTTCTTCGCTGTGCGTACTTTGATGGATATAGGTTCTCCAGCGAGGAAAAAATGGAAAGCCGGAGCGTGTATGATTATGAAATCGAGCTGTATCTGCGCAGCGGAGGCGGGATCGAGATCGATGGCCGATTCGTGCCCTTCCAGGCGGGGGATGTGAATATCCGTAAGCCCGGGCAGCAAGTCAAAGGCGTGCTGCCCTATGAGTGCATAACGCTGTGTATTGATTTTTTTGGCAATTACGAGAGGTCTAAGGGATATCTTTTCGGATGTGAGGAAGAGGCGCAGCCCATCTATGAGAATCCATTGCTGCTTCGCCTGCCCAACAAGCTGACGCCAAGCAATTTCGACGTCCTCCGGCATATGATGACGAAGATTTGCCAGGACAGCGTTAAGAACGATGATCTCCACTGCTTTAGCGTGAAGTCGAATCTCTATTTTTTATTAGATGAGCTATTCCACGACAGCAGTTTGGCCTGCGCTCGGTCCAGGGGAAACCGGCACATATCAAAGGCGGTGGACTATATTATGCAGCATTTCAGCGAGGAGATTGATGTGGATGGGCTGATACGGCGTTCCGGACTCAGCAAGGCATATTTTCACAGTTGCTTTAAGGACATGACGGGAACCACCCCGGGTAGGATGCTGACGAATCTCAGGTTGGATAAGGCGAAGAGTCTGCTCTGTATAACCCGCAGCCCGGTGGGAGAAATTGCCGCGGCCTGTGGTTTTACCGATCACGTTTATTTTAGCAGCGTCTTTAAAAAGCACACGGGATTGACGCCGACGGAGTACCGGGAGTGCCAGCTGAAAGCCGGGGGGAAGGAACGGGCGGCATGGAGCGGCTGAAGATGTATTGGAGGCGCCAGCCCATAGGCAGCCCGGTCTGGCCGGACGGATTTTGCGCTCGGCCCTTTGACGGCTCGAAGGATGATATGGAGAGGTGGCTCGTGATCTGTAAGGAAGGCTTGCTGGGGCCAGATGCCGGGGAGCCGGAATTCCGCCGGTCTATGCTGGAGCATCCGGATTTGGATACGCGCAATATAGTTTTGGTTGAAAAAGATGGGGAGCCGGCCGCGACCATCACAGCGGTGGTCCATCCGCTGCAAAGTCTGGGCTATATCCACATGGCGGCGTGCCGGGAAAAGTTCAGGAAATATGGGCTCAGCCAGCCCATGAATACCGCGGCGCTTGGTGTGATCTGGGATGCCGGCTGTCGCGGCGCCTATCTTACCACGGATGACTTTTGCACTCAGGCCATCCGAAGCTATCTGCAGGCGGGTTTTTTGCCGGTCCTGTACCAGGAGGATATGGCCCAGCGTTGGGCGGTGGTTTTGCAGGGGATGGGGATTCACAATGTCAGGGCGCTGTCGGAGACGGGAGCCTTTTTACAGTTGCTTTTGCCCGGCGTCGATACGGCACCGGCTTTAATTAAAGAAAGGAAGAGGACGCCACAATGAAGCAGTATGGATATTTTCAAAACGATGGACGGGAGTTTGTTATCACAGAGAGGGATATTCCGAGGCACTGGTATAATTATCTCTGGAATGATGAGTATGTAACCTTCACTTCCCAGGTGGGATTTGGGGAGGGATTGGCCCAGGATGCTATGGGTCGGCGGATCAAGTTGGTAAAAAATCGAAACCTTTACGTCATCGACGTCCAGGATGGAGAGTGGTGGACTGCAAACGGAATGCCCATTGAAAGGCCATATACGGGATACGCCTGTGTTCATGGGCAGGGATACTCCACCATCCGGCAGACGTATAAAGGGATCGCCACAGAGTATACAATTTTTGTGCCGGAGACAGGGCGCTGTGAGGTGTATTCCCTCGCGGTGACAAACCAGCGGGACACGGCTTCCACCTTAAAGCTCATTCAGTATCTGGCCACGGATCTGGATGGCGCCTATGTTCCGCAGGCATACAATGTGTGCAGCGGCGGGTATGAAAAGGAAGCGGCGGCGGTGTACGGCAAGTGCTATTCGCCCTTTGGGACGGGGGAGCGGCGGCAGGTGCTGGGCTATCTGACTTGTGACCAGGAGCCAACCGGATATGACGCGCAGAGGAATGCATTTATTGGAACCTATGGAGCTGAGATCGCGCCCAAGGCTGTGCTAGGCGGAGGATGCACCGACAGCGACTGTATTGCGGAAAAGTTATGCCTTGCCCTGGAGAAACAGGTGACTGTCGAGCCGGGACAGACGCTGCGCCTTCATTTTATGGCGGGCGTCGAATATGATGTCTGTGGCATCCAGAGGGCCCGCCAGCGTATATTCCAGGAGATCGGCGTGGAAGCAGCCCTGGAAAGCCTGATGCAGACTCGTTTGGACCAGATCAAAAATGTTCAAATTCACACGCCCAATGAGAATCTGGACCAGCTCCTGAATTATGGGCTGAAGCATCAGGCGAATATGGGAAGCCGCTGGGCGCGGGTTCGCCACAACGGGTATCGGGACCTGACCAGCGATTGCGAGTGCTTTGGGGCTGTCAATCCCCGTCTGGCCTGGGAGCGGATCAAACGGGTGCTCTCCTATCAGTACAGCAATGGGTATGCCCCGAGAACCTTCCTGGACGGTGAGATCCGTGACAATAACTTTGCCGATAACACGGTGTGGCTAACGTTCACCGTGTATACCCTGGTGAAGGAAATGGGGGACCTCCGCCTGCTGGACGAGGAGGTGGCGTTCAATGACGGGACAGTTGCCACAGTGTATGAACATATCAAACGATCTGTAGAGTTTTTGTGGAATTTCCGGGGGTTGCACGGCCTGGTCAAAGTCTGGGGCGGTGACTGGAACGATGGCCTCAACGCTGCCGGTCTCAAAGGCAGAGGCGTCAGCGTGTGGCTTTCCATTGCCTGGTATCGGGCCAATTCTCAATTTGGGGAGATTGCGGCTTGGAAAGGGCTGAAGGCGGACGAACAGGCGGCGCGAGCCCGCGGCGAAGAGATGCGGCGGATTGTGGACGAATTTGGATGGGATGGGGAGTATTATCTGTGTGCGTATACCGATGAGGATGAGAAACTGGGATCCTCGTCCTGCCAGGAGGGGAGAATTTACCTAATCCCGCAATTATGGTCGGTCCTGTCGGGAATCGCTGTGGACGGAAAGGAGCGGAAGGCCATGGATGCTGTGGACCGCTATCTTGACACGGAACTAGGTTCCCTCGTCTCCTATCCTCCCTATTCCACCTACTATTCCAATATCGGGGATATGACACAAAAACCGCCGGGCGTCCATGAGAATGGCGGCGTATACCTGCATCCTATGGCCTGGAAGCTTGCGGTGGAGTGTATGTTGAAGCGGAATGAAAAGGTGGAGGCGGATCTGAACAAGATCCTGCCCTTTGATAAGCTGTGTGAGCCCTATGTCATGTGCAATTCGTATTTCCCGCAGATTACAGGGTACCGCTATAAAACGGCGGGGCAGAGCTGGAGGACGGCCAGCGGCTCTTGGCTGCTCAAGTCCGTTCTACAGTTTATTCTGGGATTACAGCCAGAGCTAGCGGGGCTGCGATTAGATCCCTGCCTGCCTCCCTCTTGGACGGTCTGCCGTGTTGACCGGGTCTTCCGTGAGGCGGTCTATCACATCACGTACCGCCAGGAAGGCAGCGCGGAGAGGAAAACTGTTGCGGAGATTAAAGTCGATGGGACGGCCCACAATTCGGATATCCTTCCCTACGAAAAGGGACGGGAGTATCAAGTCGACGTGGCGCTGCGATAGGTTGTGACACTCCAATCCCAATGGTGGCTGTGGCTTCACGATTTTCCAATCGTTGAAGCCACAGCCACCATTTTTTTTCTGTGTACTTCCGCTTCTGTACAAATGTGTGTCCTTCCGTCAAAAAAAAATTAAAAAAACGGTGGCAAATATCCGACGCCAACGGTTTATATAAGTGGAAGGAGGTTTTGCGATGAACAACCCGTCGTTTGGCGCCGACGACCCAATCGAGACGATAATACAGCGATACGCGGATCTGGTATATAAGCTAGCATATGCCAAGACGCGGCATCCTCAGGATGCGGAGGATATTTTTCAGGAAGTTTTTATGCGGTATATTGAGAAACAGCCAACGTTCCAGAGCTCAGAGCATGAGAAGGCCTGGTTTATCCGGGTGACGGTCAATTGTTCTCTGTCGGCGTTAAATTCCTCCTTCAAGAAAAAGACCCAGCCGCTGGAGCTGGAGCTGCCGGCTGAACCGCAGGAGGACGCGGTGGATCTGTCTCCATTTCTGGAGTGCCTCCCGCCGCACTATCGCGTTGTGATTCATCTTTTCTATTATGAGGATCTTTCCACAGCGCAGATTAGCCAGTATCTGCATGTGAAGGAATCCACAGTTCGGATGCGGCTTACAAGAGCGAGGAACATGCTGCGCCGCAAGATACCGTATGATTTTGAATAGGAGGAGTGAAGACCATGAAATCATTTAAATCTGCATATCAAGAAGAGTTTTCGTCTGTGGTGCCGGACGAGGCGCTTCTCTTTGAGACAAAGAAAAAAATGCGAGGGGCTCAGAGGAGGAGCCGCCATAGCTGGCGAATTGGCTACGCCGCCATAGCGGCCTGTCTAATCGTAGCCTTCTCGGGGACAGCCATTGTGTTAAAAGACAGGGGTTCGGTGAGCCCTCAAAGCCCCCAACAGACGCCCGGCGAAATCGCGGCGCAAATCAGCACACCGGAGGAAGTCTCACCGTCAGAATCTTTGGATGAACCTGCGGAAACTGTCAAATCAGGGGACTCGCAGGATGCTCTGCCAATCCAAAGCGATGCGGACAAAGTCAGGGAGGAGCCGCGGGAGATCGCGCAGAGCGAGCTTTATGGGGAAGCTTTATATGCCAGCTACATCCCGGTAAGCTTTTTGCAAGGCTATGTATTTGAATCCGCCTCCGTCAGCAAGGACCACGGTTCAGAGGCATTCATTCTCAGCTACACCGATGGCGGCTACGATTACATCCGCATAGTCATACGGCCCTATGAAGAGGCGTATGCTTCAAGGATGACGCCGGCAGCGTCCACGGAGCGATATAACATCTGTGAGTACTCCATTCCCCTTGCGGATTCGATCCCGGATGAGCTCTATGAGACGATGTGCGATCCCATCTTCCAGGCGCAGGAGATCTCGGAGGAGGTGCTGCGGCTTCGGACTCTGACGGTGCCGGAGGGGGGAGAGGATCGAGCGCAATATGAAAGTATGAGATTTTCTCTACTCTGCGGGGATATGGTGGTGGAATACTCCATCAAAGGCTCAAAGCTAGAGCCAGAGGCTGTCCTGGATATGATCCAGTCCGCCGCCTTCTACCGCTCCTAAAATAGCCGCGGCATTCCCGGCGAAGGGGGCAACAGGCATTATGCGTTTCCGGATATAGAGTAGAATCTGAGCCGGTGAATTTCTCTGCTGAGATTCACCGGCTCGGATTTCGCTATTCCGCCTCTTGATTTTTATCTTGGGATATTCCACCGTCAACATGATGGCGACGTATAGGAGCCCATCCAGCAGGGAATGGAGGTCGCATGACAAAACTCATTTAGACGATCACGATAACCATTCAAATCCCGGACCAGCGCCTTGCTCTGTGGGAGGCAAGGCTGATTAGATCATGACTTGCGCGCAGATGGGATAGTGGTCGGTCAGATAGACGCCTTCGTGGCATTCATCCCAGGCGACGGCTGGCTCCGCGGTGCCGGCGGTCTCTGCGTCCACGTAGATATAGTCAATTTTAAAGGCGTCGGTGCGGCGGCCATAGTCGTGGCATGTGGTTGGAATGGCGGCCGCCAGATCCTGGAGAGCAAGCTCTGGGTACTGCTCAATCACATGGCTCTGCGGTTGATCTGGGGTAAAATTGAAATCCCCGGTGAGAATGACAGGGAGGCGGTGGACAGCCTGATCCTGCGAAATCCGATTCAAAATCTGGGTTAACCCCTTGGTCTGGGCGATCTGCCCGATATGATCGAGGTGGGTATTATAGAAGCGAAAGGGCTGAGAACTCTGCCGGTGCTTCAGAAGGGTGGCCACGCAGATGCGCGGGCAGTCGCTCTGCTCCTCGTACACGGTGCCGGGTACGGTGGGGGTGGGGGACAGCCAGAAGACGTCAAGCCCGTGGAGTTCCAGGGTATCCCGGCGGTAGGCGACGCTGTTGTATTCATTGTCATAGGTAGCGCTGCGGCCGCAGCCAACGAAATTGTACTCAGGGAGATAGCGGCCCAGCCAATCTTGCATAGTGGCGGTGATCTCCTGGAATCCGATGATATCAGGCCGCTCTGCGGCCAGCTTATCCAGTATATAGGCCTTGCGGTGGTGAAAGTCATTTAGACCGTCCCGCGCAGCGTCAGACCGAATGTTAAATGACACGACTTTGATTTTATTTTTCATACAATACCCTCCATTTTATGGGTGGCCAAATCCCAGAAACAACCAGAAACAACCGTGGTTTGGCTCTGCCCTTTGCGGACATTATACCATACCGGCGGTGAAAGTCAATACTCCGCTTTATGGGCCCTGGGAGGTTGTGGAGAGCAGCCTTTGCCGGAAGCGTTTTGGCGATATGGATTTGATCTGTTTGAATTGTTCTATGAAGTAACTGGAGGAAGAGAATCCCACTTCCAGGGCAATCTCCGTAATATTTAGGTTTGTATTAAGAAGCAGTTTTTCGGCCTCAGATATGCGGACGACGTTCACATACTCCCGGAACGTCTTCTGCATGGCCCTTTTAAAAAAGCGGGAGAAATAGCTATAGCTGACGGCACAGAGGGAAGCCATGTCTTTGGCCGTAATGTCTTCCTGGTAATGGGTTTCCACATAAGTAAAGACTGTCCGGAGCCGGTTCATAGCCTCCTCATCCAGAGCGCGGTCCTGGGTGGGCATCATGCCCTTCTGATTCCAGCTGCGCAAAATCCAAAGAAAGATTTTACATATGGCGGACCGGATGGCCAGCTCGTAACCAAAATTTTTGTCAGAATACTCCTGAAAGATTTCGCGGAGTGCATGGGGGATGAAAGTGTGCTGGATCTCGTCGCGCCGAAAGACTTTCTGATGGGTAGAGTGGCCATTGGTGAAAGGCAGGAGATATTTCGCTTCAAAGATGGTTTGCGTCGTGGTGTACAGCACGTCAGGCTCGAATTTAATGACGAGGTAGCTATTTTTGCCGGAGGACAGTGCGGTTGTGGAGTGGATCTCCCGGGAATTGATCAAAACCATGTCGCCCTCGGAGAATCGATAGCTCTCGCCATCCAGAATAATCTGCACAGTGCCGCAATCGCCATACAAAATTTCGATATAGTCGTGATAGTGTGCTCTTGACATGGGCCCCATCCCCACTTGGCACTGATCATGGCATTCGTAAAGGCATTTTACGCCGTCCACAAGCTTTTTTTTCTCTTCATAGGCGGTTTCCATCGCGATACCCTCCTCCCACGACAGGACAAATAATTGTTATTTTTCTGTAGCTTCATTATATCACGGATGCCTGCAATATGCTATACTCTCTTTGTAAAGAACTTGCCTTCGGCAGCGAAGACTTACTATTGTAAAAGGAGCGATGGGTAGAATGGATAAGAAATTGCGGGTCGGTATCATCGGCTGCGGTGGTATCGCCAATGGCAAACACATGCCTTCATTGAAGGCAATAGGCAGGGTTGATATGGTGGCCTTCTGCGATATTATTGTGGAGAAAGCAGAGCAAGCCGCCAAAGAGTATGGCACGGCGGATGCTAAAGTGTACGAGGATTACCGTGAGCTATTGCAGGATTCCACCATTGATGTGGTCCACGTCTGTACGCCGAACAAATCCCACGCGCAGATTAGCATCGATGCGCTGCACGCCGGCAAGCATGTAATGTGTGAGAAGCCTATGGCTAAGACGGCGGCCGATGCCAAGCGCATGGTGGAGGCGGCCAAGGAGACGGGCAAGAAGCTAACTATCGGCTACCAGCACCGCCATAAGCCGGAGAGCACGTATCTGAAAAAGGTCATCGATCGCGGCGATATCGGGGATATTTATTTCGCCGAGGCTTTCGCGGTGCGCCGCCGCGGTACGCCTAACTGGGGCGTGTTTCTCAATGAGGAGGAGCAAGGGGGAGGCCCTCTGATCGATATCGGGACCCATTCCCTTGATTTGACACTGTGGATGATGAACAATTACAAGCCGAAAATGGTGGTGGGAACTAAGTATAAGAAACTGCCGAATCCGGACTGTGCCAACCCCTGGGGCGGCTGGGACGTCAATCAACATACGGTGGAAGATTCTGCATTTGGTTTTATTGTGATGGAGGACGGCGCAACGGTCATCCTAAAGACGAGCTGGTGCCTCAACACCATCGAGCCGGTGCCGGAAGGAAGCTTTGCCGTCTGCGGGACTAAGGCCGGCGCTCAGATTAAGGGCGGCGTGAGCATCAATAAGGATGAATTTGGAAAGTTGGTTGACATCCATCCGGATATGAAAGCTGGCGGTGTCGCATTCTACGACGGCGTGGCGGAGAATCCGGCCATCACGGAGGCCAGCCGCTGGAT
>JAHZBS010000058.1 GCA_019423265.1 Clostridiales bacterium | reverse complement strand
GGGCGGGGAGCGGCGCGGTGATGTTGGACTGCGCCGTGAACAGACTTTGGGGGCTGCCGTGCAGGATTACAGGAATTATAGCCGGAACCACCGCCGGCCGTAGCCCCGAGGCAGATGCGGGGGAACCATTTTTGCTCAGCGGGCAGTTGGTGAGCTATCTCTATTCCCAGCGCGAAAATCGGGACCTATGGAAATTTCATGATCCGGCCCAAAACCACAATTTATACTGGGAGCTCCTTTTGGACGCCCCGGAGGGGAGCTTAAAAGGCTTTTATCCGGGAAAGGAAGGGCGCTGGGAGTGCAGATTCAAGGAGAATTGGACCGATGTCGGGCGGATACGGGAGATCCACCGGGGCATTCTAGATTTTGTGCAGCAATGGCTCCATCGAGAGAGAGAACTCGGACTGACGCTCCCCATCAGCGGGCGGGATGCCTACGCGCCCATGCTCTTAGCAGAAGCGGAGAGGAATAAAGCCTTCATGGCAGAGCTGGAAGCGCTGCTGGACGAGATCCATATTGGGTAACAGCCGGTTTTGAAAAGGGAGAGAGGGAAAAATGGTTCTGTATCACGCGGTCAGCTCCTATCAGCTGCTGGAAGTTATGTTGCACCGGATTGCATTCCACGAAAAAGAAAAGGCGATTCTGATTCTTCCCGACTTTATAACGGGCAAATACCCCCAGTATAAAAAATTGAAACAATTTTTTGATACGGTCTATCTGTTCCCTTACCTGCGGATTCCACACAGGGGGGAGAGGCAGATCGTACAAGATGTCATCCGGCACTATCAGCGGATCATCCCCTATGGGCTCCAAGAGTTTAGGGAAATCTATATAGCAGGCGCTCATTTTTATTTTACTCTGTACTTGCTGGAGAAGGGGATCCCCTTTACATTCTTTGAGGATGCGGCCGGAATGCTAAGCCGGCCGCAGGAGCTGGCCGCAGCGCTCTCGAAAAAGTATCCGGTCCACGGGGAAATCGCGCAGAAATATGGCCTATTCGACGGGACGAATCCCTATATCCGCAGGATTATCTGCCTTAAAAGAGCCCAGACCTGCCCAGATGAGAGGTGGGAGGATTTTTCCGTGGAGGACCATCTGCGGAGGGTATCCAAGGGAAAGCGCAGGGCGATTATCCATTTTTTTCTCAAGCGGGCCATTGGGACTAGGGCGGATGCCATTCTTCTGACCCAGCAGTATGCCAATCTGGGCATGATGAGCGAAGCTGAGCAAAAGCGGCTATATGAGAGGCTGCGGGACGGCCCGCTTCGGGGAATCCGCTTGGTGATCAAACCCCACCCGGACGATACCCTTGACTACGGGGAGATCTTTCCAGACGCCGAGATCATACGCAAAACTTTCCCGTCGGAGCTGCTTCCCTATGTGTTTCGCAAAAAGCCGGAGGTCGTCTATACATTCGACTCCACCGGATGTGAGAATTTACAGGAGAGTTTTAGTATCAGGAGAATAGGGAGGTGGCAATATGATCGATGACAGAGCGCTGATCATTGTGAATTCCGTGTATCAACTTTTCACAGCGGTCCATATGAAACGATCGATTTTGGATGGCCGGGAGGCAGATTTGATCGTGACGGATGTGACGCCGAAGATGGAATCCAATGTGCCGCGTCTGAGAGAAACGGGGCTTTTTGACCGGGTTATTTTCGCAAAGACACAGGAACTAAATAAAAAAGTATCCGCCGGGAGCGAAAGGGAGATATCGGAGGATTTTCACAACGCGGCCGCTATTTTTCGGTGGAGATTGAGCGAAGAGCTCAGCGCGTATTCAGAAGTCTATTTTTCCAACTATGATATCTTTACGAGAATGCTGGCCTATCATTTTGCCCAGCAGGACTGTGAATTTATCTGTTTTGAGGACGGCTTTTCCACCTATGTAATTGATTTTCTGCGGGAGGACCGCGCGGCCATCAACCGCCATGCGGAGGGAAAGAGGATCCGAGAAAAGGTGAAAAAGGTGCTGCTCTACGAGCCTCGGCTTGCCATGAGAGGGGATGGACTTGCGAACCGGTCTCTGCCCAAAGTCAGCCGGGATGACAGGGAGCTGCGGGAACTTCTTAACTTTATTTTTGAGTACAGGAAACCGGACGAAAGCGCGGACTTTATCTTTTTAGAGCAGTCTTTTCGGGCGGAGGGGCTGAAAACCAACGATATCGAATTGATGCGCGAGTGCCAGCAGACGGTGGGAGCCGGACGCTTTGTGGTAAAGCCCCACCCGAGAAATACGGAAAACCTTCCTTTTCAGCTGGGATTGACAAGGCGGTACACAAGCGCTGCGCCGTGGGAGCTTTTTCTTCTGAATGAAGATCCGGAGGGGCGAACCATCATCACCGTCTGCTCCAATGCAGCGCTGACCGGCAGAATCGTCTTCGGCATGGATATGAATACGGTGATGCTGTACCGGCTGTTCCAGGGGAAGGTGCTCTGGAAAGAGGATGCGGTGTTGGAGCGGTACCTGCACAAATTCCGCAAGCAGTTTGCAGGGGCCAATTATTACGTGCCGGAAACCGTGTACGAACTTCGAAATATTCTGCAATTTTTGGGAGGATGCAATGGGCGCTAATACAAAAGTCTCGGTCGTTATTCCCGTGTACCAGGTAGAAAATTATCTGGAGCGAGCTGTGGATTCTGTCCTTGAGCAAACCTTGCATGAGATCGAAATCATACTTGTGGATGACGGCAGCGAGGACACGTCGCCTCAGATTTGTGACCGCTATGCAAGAGAGCATCCCGATCGAATCCGCGTCATCCACAAAGAAAACGAGGGGCTGGGAATGGCCCGCAACACAGGGGTGGGCGCGGCCGTAGGGGAGTATATTGCCTTTCTGGATTCCGATGACACGGTGGAGCCCGAGATGTATGAGGAGATGTATGAGAGGGCGGTGGAAGAGAACTATGATATTGTCATGTGCGATGTAAACATCATCTATGTGGAGGAGAACAGGAATGTTGTCGTATCCACGTACTCCAGTGAGGAGGTTGACCTATCCGACTATATCGCCAATGGCAATAACATTACGTACAGTGTCAATAAGCTCTACAGCCGAAGGATCTGGGAGGAAAACCAGTACGAGAGGATGCTCTTTGAAGATATTGCACTGATCCCCTCTCTGGTTACGAAATACCCGCATATCGGGTATGTCAAGAAGCCATTTTACAATTACTATCGGCGGGCTAACACCATATCCACCACATTCGCCGGCGATATGGTGGATATCGTCCGGGCATTCCAGTATTTCCTTGACCGGAGCAACCGAGAATATCGGGAGGAAGTCGTCTACAACACCGCGAAACAGCTCTACTGGAACATAACCCAGTCCAGGGTGCTCTTTCAGGCGGATTTCATTGAGCTTCTGAGAGAATACAAAAAAGACTTTCTGTTAAATCCCTATCTTCAGCGGGACGCAAAGACACGGAAAATCCTGGATTTTCTTGACCGGGAGGTCATTCCCAATACTATTATCTGCGTGCATATGGACAGGCCCATTCCGGAGGGGTATCGGAAGGAGATCCAGGAAGATTTTCCAAATGGGACGCTGATCTCGGCTGATCAGGAGTATTACCCCGCGGATCAGCTTCCGCAAACCGTTCGGGAGGCACTGGCAGAGGGGCGGTATGCCTACGCGGAAGAGTATTATGCTTTGAAGATTCTCTATGAGGAAGGGGGAATCGTCCTGTGCCCGGAGATGAGAGCCAATCTAAACCTGAAAAAGCTTCGGCTCAACCGAATCTTTTTTGGATTTGAGGATGAGGAGGACATGACATCGGGATGCTTCGGAGCATTGAAGGGACACTATGTGATCCAGGCGCTGCTGGATTCCTATGAGGAGGACCATATTTACAACAAGGCATTTCTGCCGCTGCGGGACCGGATTCGGGATTTTCTAATCATTCATTTTCAGCTCAGGGTAAACGGCCGGAATCAACTCTTAAAAAACGAAGTGCAAGTCTATATGCCCAGCGTTCTCGCCTATGACATGAAAAATGGAGAAAACTGCTGCAAAAAGGTACTCTGCGAGATTCCGGAGGGCTATGAGCTGGTCAGCGAAAATGTGCTGAAAATGTGGTCGGACCGGCTGATGGAGAATTGGAATCTGTACAAGCGGGAACTGAATGGGAAGCGCCCTTCCAGGGCAGAGCCCATTCACGAAAACCACAGTTTGCGCTCGGGACAGGATTTTCAACAGGAGCTTGAAGATAGAATTCAGGAGGTTGTGGACATCTATGAAAACTCCACGTGCTGGAAGTTGACGAAGCCCATTCGAGCCCTGGGAAAGCTTTTTGGAAAATAGGAGGACAATGTATGAGGATAGCTGCTATCATTCCGGCGCGATATGATTCGAGCCGGCTGAAGGGAAAGCCCTTGGCCGATCTGTGTGGAAGGCCAATGATCTGGTGGGTGTACAGCCAGGTAAAAAAATCCAGCCGGATCCATGAGGTTGTGGTGGCCACGGACAGCGAAGAGATCCGGCAGGCCTGCCAACAGTACGGCCTGGCCTGCGTCATGACAAGCCGAACTCACAGGACGAGTACAGACCGCATATATGAGGCGGCACAGAAAATTCCAGCCGATGTCTATCTATGCGTCAACGGGGATGAACCCCTGATTGAGCCTGGCCTGGTAGAACAGGTGATTCCCGGGGAGGGTGAGACTTTTTTTGCCGCCAACCTGATGGCGGAGATCCACAACCCGGTGGAGGTGGTGGACGATACGAATATCAAGGTGGTGACCGATGAGGAGGGGAACGCGCTGTTCATGACCAGAAGTCCCATTCCCCACCCGAAAGCGAGCACGCAATTTTGCTATTATAAACATCTCGGTGTGCTGGCTTACTCTATGGAAGCGCTTCGCTTTTTTTCTGAGACAGGAAGAGGTAAGGTGGAAAGAATCGAAGATATCAATGAGCTCCGCTTTATCGAACACGGCAAAAAATTAAAAATGATCCCGGTGGAAGCCCAGACCCTGTCAGTTGACACGCCAAGGGATCTAGATTTTGTCCGGAGCATTCTCCAGAAAAAGCTGGAAAGAGGTGAAGTCGCGCTGTGAGCATACAGATATTGGACTGCACCCTTCGAGACGGAGGGTATGTCAATGACTGGTCATTCGGCCGAAAGACGATCACGTCTATCCTGGACAAGCTCGAGAGCGCCAACATCGATATTATTGAGTGTGGCTTTCTCACCGGCATGGTTCAGGACGAGGATTGTTCGCTCTACAATAGCGTGGCTCAGCTGGAGGCGGTATTGCCAAAGCGGGAGCGGAAATCCATGTATGTGGCCATGATCGCCATCGGGGAAAAGGAGCTGCATCCCTCTGAACTTTTGCCCTGTGACGGGAAAAGCATCGGAGGAATCCGATTAACTTTCCATAAGGAAGAGATTGCGCAGGCATTTGCGTGGGCCGAAATCATCATGGAAAAAGGCTATGAGGTCTTTATGCAGCCGGTGGGGACAGCCTTCTACAGTGATTTGGAGCTGCTCCAGCTGGTAGAAAAAATAAACGAGCTAAATCCATATGCCTTTTATATCGTCGATACGCTGGGAAGCATGTACCGCAACGAAGTGTCCCACCGCTTTTATCTGATCGATGAAAATATGAGGCAGGAGATCCATCTCGGCTTTCACGGGCACAACAACCTCCAGCTTGCGTTCTCCAACGCGCAAGTCCTTGGAAAGATCCAGACCAAGCGGACGCTGATTTTGGACGCCTCCGTCTACGGAATGGGGAGAGGGGCGGGAAATCTGCCAACGGAGTTGATTACCCAGTATATTAATAAAAATATCGCCTCCCGGTATGATGTCACCATGGTGATGGATATCTATGATGAGTATATTGCGGCGATCCGCAAAGAGCATGAGTGGGGGTATACGGTGCCGTACCATATCGCGGCCAGCAACGTCTGCCACCCAAACTATGCCGCATATCTTATTAACAAACAGACGCTGACCATGAAGGATATCGAAAAGATTATTCAGTCAATTCCCGAAGCATTTAAGATTCTCTTTGATCGAAAGCTGATTGAACAGCTCTACACCCAATTTCAGAGCCGAAAGATCGATGACAGCAGGGCGGTGAGGGAGATTGCGGCGCTGATTCAGGGAAAGAAAATTCTCCTTCTCGCACCGGGACAGAGCTTGGTGCAGGAGTATGAGAGCATTATGAACTTTATAGAAGCGGAAAAGCCATACGTGATTTCCGTGAACTTTGTGGATGGGAAATACGCCATGGATGCCTGCTTTGTCAGCAATCACAAGCGGATGGACATCATCGGACAGGAGATCCAACATCTGCGCCATATCCGCACCATTCTCACATCCAATATCCCGGGAGGCGGCGAGGACTGTCTATATGTGGAGTATGACCGGTATACCAACCCAGATGAGATGATATCGGACAATGCGGGGTTGATGCTGTTGAAGCTGCTAAAACGGTGTGGAGCGGAATCCGTATTTTTGGCGGGCTTTGATGGATTCCACCACCGGAACAATGGAAACTACTATAGCCAAGAGTTAAACTTCCGCGTGAATGAGGCGGAAGCATATGAAAAACAGCGCCGGATTCGGGAGCAGCTGCGGGAGCTGTCTGAAGGGATGAGCATCACATTTCTGACGCCGTCTGAGTATGAGCTGGGGGATTGTGATGTATAAATGTATCGTATTTGACATGGATGGGACATTGGTGAACTCGTATGAAGGGATTTTCAACGCATATCAGTGGGTGTCGGAGAGGATGGGCGTGGAGTTTGGCGGCGCTGCAACGGTGTACCAGGCCATCGGTTCACCGCTCCCCTATGCATTCCAGCAGTTTTGGGACATGAATCCGGCGCAAATCCCGCGGGCAGTGGCGTATTACCGGGACTACTATGCCAGAAAAGGAAAGGACCAGGCCGAGGTGTATGAGGGGATGGAGGGGACGCTTAGGCAGCTCAGAGAAGCGGGCTATTTTCTCGGCGTTGCCACCCTAAAAAGAGAAATCTTCGCAGAGGACATGCTGCGAAGGCAGGGGCTTCTCCCCTATTTTGATGTGGTGTGCGGCATGGATGAGGGGGATAGCGCGACAAAATCCGATCTGATTAAGCGGTGTATGCGGTATGCAAACGTCTCCGGCGACGAGACGGTTTTAGTGGGGGATAGCGCGTATGATGCGGTTGGCGCGGCGCAGGCCGGTGTGACCTTTTTGGCCGTCACATACGGGTTCGGATTTCAGGACCGAGAGGCGGCGATAGAGGCGGGAGCGGCCATGACAGCGGAGACGGCGGAGGAGATTGGAAGGCTGCTCAGCCGAGGGTAGATGGAAAAGTCTCAAAACTTGTTGACATCTGATACAAAATGTGGTATCGTAATACCGTTGGTTTGAATGCGGATGTGGCGGAATTGGCAGACGCACTAGACTTAGGATCTAGCGCCTTCGGCGTGGGGGTTCGAGTCCCTTCATCCGCATAGGAAAAGCACGACATTGTGAGGGTTGAACTCACGTGTTGTGCTTTTTGATTTTGGTTGGAGCGATTTGCAGATAAATAGCAAGTGATCCGATCAGGGAAATGTCCTCCGACTCGATTTAAAAACGTCAGATGCATCATGAGGTATAACACTATAGGATCTACACTTTATTAAACTTTGTAATATTATATTTTCATCGACTTGACGAGGCTTTTGACCATAATAAAATGAATCATAGCCCTAAACCCGTGATGCTCAAATCAAAACGACGTCTCCTTTGACCAGAAATGGAGGAAGAACATTCCATTTTTAACTGGATTTTCCGTATATATAGAAAATCGTTTACAAATATTCACAGAATATGCTCTATATAGAGAGCATATCTTGACTTTTTCATCTTTTTTTCTCTCTCAAATTTTCCTCTTTGTATAATTATATACAAAAATCACACTTATTCTTCTTGACAGTATCATTCCTATAGTGTTATACTTTATGAAAAAATGAACCGTAGTATGCAATATAAGGACTGGAAAGAGAATCTGTAGTCGTATGAACAGGACAAAAGCGTTGCGCGCTGGAGGGTATATGGCTAAGGGAATTAGAAATTCAGCGAAGGCATTGATTATCGAGGATGGCAGGTTACTTGTAGTCAAGATAAAAGAGGCCGACAACAGGACATACTATGTCTTGCCAGGAGGATGGCAGAGGGAAGACGAATCCCTGCCGGATGCGCTGAGTCGAGAGGTAGTCGATGAGCTAGGGGTGTTCGTGGTCCCGGAAGAATTAGTGTTTCTGTATGAGGGGCCCCACGGAGGGGTGTTTCACTGCGTGGAGTTCGTATTTATGTGCGAGTATATTGGCGGCAGGGGACAGATGGAGCAAGACTGCGGGGAACTGATCGAGACGAAATGGCTTGATATTGAGACCTTGCTGGAACAACCGCTATATCCGGCCACGCTGCGGGGGCAGATTATGCGCTTCCACTCGGGCGTCAGCTATACAACGTATCTAGATTTTAAAGGAACCGCTGACGAGAGATATATCGAGTCAATATAGAAATCGCCATAAAAATTCATTGCTTTCCTTATCTCAGGGTGATAGAATACAGATAGAACCTGATGAAAGGGGGCAGCGGCGTTGAAAAATCCAATGGACGAAATTTTGCAGGATGCACCGGAGTGCAGCATGGAATTTACTCTGCTCAATCGGATGGGGATGTGCATCACTGAAATCTACGCGGTTCCCATGGCGGACAGCGACTGGGGCGTTGATTATCTAGAAGACGGGAAGGCGATGGAAGACGGCGACGACCGTGAGATCCTGCTGGATGCCCAGCAATGCTGGCGATACTGGAAGCTGAAGCTCGTGGATGAGGATGGCGGGGAAAGCATTTGGGAAGCCATCGATATCGCACAGGTTTCAGAGGTTATGGTCTATTACGACGATGAAGGCGATCTGTGCGTAGACTTTGCATAAACACGCCATAGAAGGAGGACTTGAAATGGCAAGGATATACGGCAGCATCAAAGAAATAATCGGCAGCACGCCTTTGGTTGAATTGACCCATTATGAGGCGCAGTTGGGGCTAAAGGCTAAGATTCTGGCAAAACTCGAGTATCTCAATCCTGCGGGCAGCGTTAAGGATCGGGTCGCCAAGGCAATGCTGGAGGATGCCAAGGCAAAGGGTGTATTGCACGAGGGCTCTGTGATTATCGAGCCCACCAGCGGAAATACAGGCATTGGCTTAGCGGCGGTGGCAGCGGTGGAGGGCTACCGTGTCATTCTGACGATGCCCGAGACGATGAGCGTTGAGCGGAGAAACCTACTCAAAGCCTATGGTGCGGAGCTAGTCTTGACAGACGGGGCTAAGGGCATGAGGGGAGCAATCGAGAAGGCACAGGAGCTAGCGAATGAGATCGAAGGAGCCTTCATCCCAGGTCAGTTTGTCAATCCGGCCAATCCAGCTGTCCACAGAGCTACCACTGGCCCAGAGATCTGGCAGGATACCGATGGAGAGGTGGATATTTTTGTAGCGGGAGTCGGCACAGGGGGAACCATAACCGGAACGGGCGAATATCTCAAATCACAGAATCCGGCCATTCAGGTTGTCGCCGTGGAGCCGGCAACCTCGCCGGTTTTGTCGGAGGGCACAGCGGGAGTACACAATATTCAAGGGATCGGTGCTGGTTTTATACCGGATATTTTGAATGTGGATATATATGATGAGGTGATTCCGGTCCAGGATGAGGATGCGTTTCAGGCAGGGCGCGATATTGCCCAACAGGAAGGAATTTTAGTGGGGATCTCTGCGGGGGCGGCGCTTTGGGCTGCCGTTCAGCTGGCTCGGAGGGATGAGAATGCGGGCAAAAGGATCGTGGTTTTACTGCCCGACACAGGGGATCGGTATCTGTCCACCCCTATGTTTTCCTAAAACCAGCCTGTCGGAAAAGAGCGAAAAGGCAAGGCAACGCCCGATAGGGAGATAACTGGAAAACATCAATGAAACACAACTAACGGGCATCAGCAAAGGCACTCGGCCTATGGGGACATCGTCACGCAAGGTATTTGAAAGAAAAATCAGCAGGGATGATATTGTATCACCCTGCTGATTTTTGTATATGGCAATTCATCTTGATGTCTCTCCATAAAGGTGAAAGTTGTGTGACATATTCTGTGTACCTATTGACAAGTGTCCGGTGTCGGATTATAATACATAGTATCCGTTTTCGGACACTCGAAGGAGAAACCAATATGAATGCTCAGTTAAAAAGTCAACTGTTTATGCTTAGCAATGCAAAAAAGAAAATCAACAGTTTGTATCACGAGGAAGCCGTCCGTCTTGGAATATCCGAGACGGCACTCTGGATTTTATATTCGATTTTCGGTGCGGAAGAAACCTTTACGCAATACGACCTCTGCGAAGCGTGGCAATACCCGCGTCAAACGGTCAATTCTGCGATTACAAGTCTTATTAAAAACGGATATGTTGTGCTTAAAGTAATCCCCGGTACACGCAACCGGAAAGCAATTCATTTAACCGAAAGCGGTCTTGCTTTTTGTGAAAAAAATATTCTTCCTCTGTATCTTGCTGAGGAACGGGCGTATTTACAGATGTCCGAAAAGGAACTTGATACATTTGTTGCGCTCTATGAAAAGCAGTATGTGCTGCTAAAAAAGGAGTTTGGCAGCAAAAATGATGAAACCACAGGCGAAAAAGGAAATGGTAATATCAATGAATGAACAAAGAAAAAACCTGAAAAAATATATTCTTCCGGCTATGCTCAGTAATGTCAGTTTCTTTATCCTGACTATCGTGGACGGAATGTTTGTCGGAAACGGCGTTGGAGCTAATGCGCTTGGTGCGGTCAGCCTTGCCATGCCCTATGTCAATATTATCTGGGCATTTGCCACGCTGTTTAATATCGGCGGTGTTACCGTTGCGTCCGTCCGATTCGGCAGGGGAGACATTGACGGTGCAAACAAGGCGTTTATGCATTCGCTGTCTGCAAATATTGCCCTGTTTTCTGTTGTAACATTGGCGGGTACGCTGTTTTCCAAAGAGGTAGCAGGTATTCTCGGAGCGAATGAAACCTATTTGCAAATGGTTTCTGATTATATATTTTGGTATTCCGTTTTTTTGCTGCCGACAACAATCGGTCCCTGCCTGAACAGCTTTGCACGGAACGACGGCAACCCGAAGCTTTCTCTTATTATGTCCGTTACCTGCGCCGCAGCGAACATTTTTGGTGACTGGCTGATGGTTTATCCCTTACAGAAAGGAATTGCAGGAGCTGCGGTTGCGACAGGGTGCGCTAATCTGCTTGGACTACTGGTTGTTTTGACGCACTACATAAGAAAAAAGGGCAATCTAAGATTCGTTCGTTTCAAGCCGCAATTTTCGCTGTACCGAAAAATTGTTCTCCGTGGTCTGCCGGAAATGATCTCGCAGCTTGCCAATCCGATTACGGCATTTTCCATGAACAATATACTCATTCGACATTTGGGCAATGCCGCCGTCAATGCATACTCGGTCATTACCTATGCAAGCTCGCTGTTTTCCTCGTTGATGTGGGGCTTGTCCAACGGATTACAACCGCTGTACGGATATAGTTATGGGGCAAAAGACGAGAAAAGTCTGAAATACTATTTCCGCAGCGGACGGGTCATTGCTTTAGCGGGCGGACTGTCTATTTTCTTACTGACCTTTTTCGTCGGGAAGCCGCTTTGTCTTATGTTCGGCGCAGATGAAGCGTCTATTCCCATTGTGTGCAGTTCTCTACCGAAATACTGTCTGAATTATGTGTTTGCCGTATCGACGGCGGTCATCGCCGCTTATCTATTCTCAACGAAACGAACGCAGTATGCGATTCCCGTCAATCTGTGCAGAAGCGTTATTTTTAACTTTTTGTGCATTAACTTTCTGCCCTTGCTTTTCGGATATAACTTCGTATGGTATGCGATTACGGCTGCGGAAGGGATATGTTTTTGGATCGCCGCTGTATTGCGCCGCATATCGGAACGAAACGGCGTTGTGTTCCGATAATGACGAAAAATGGGGATTATGAAATCAATTTTAAAATAAACTTAAAGGCGCACCTTTTACAATTCCCGCTCCGTGTGCTGGTTAGGATGGTGATGGGGACGGTGGGAGCGGCAGGCGTGGAATTTACTTTTTCATTCAGGAACTTCTTTTATTTCCAATGGAACTCTTGACAAGAAAACTTGGATATGGTATTATAATCTGCGTCCCATAAGGTGTCGTCTGACCCTTTGCGGGACGGAGTTGCCGCTGTGATGGAATTGGCAGACATAACAGACTTAAAATCTGTCGGGTTCTT
>JAHZBS010000057.1 GCA_019423265.1 Clostridiales bacterium | reverse complement strand
GCGGGATTTAGAAAGGAGCGACTAGGATGAAGGTTCGTTCATCAGTAAAGCCAATTTGCGAAAAATGCAAGGTAATCAAGAGAAAAGGCAAGATCATGATTATCTGTGAAAATCCGAAGCACAAACAAAAGCAGGGTTGATCGCGCGTAGATTTGTATCATAATCCCACGAGATTCCGGCGGTGGAGAGCGATGCTTTGTGCATATTCGCCGGGTTTGGCGGAAGGCAGATGGCAAAAATTTGCTTGCAAAACCGGAAATTCTGCGATATAATTAAACTTCGGGAAACTATATTTTGACGCGGCTGCAATGAAAGCGTTTGGCAAACGCCCATTGCTGATGGAAATACAATCGGTGGATTCCCCACGGGATTCATCAACCAGGCTGTAGCCAAGGGCAAGGTCTGGCAGGTTTTTAGGAAGTAGAAATCTAGGAGGTGCACGATTACATGGCACGTATTGCTGGTGTAGATTTACCCAACGAGAAGCGAGTTGAGATTGGCCTTACCTACATTTATGGTATCGGTCGCGCCAGTTCCAATCGTATCTTACAGGAAGCCGGTATCAACCCTGATACCCGTGTGCGCGATCTGACGGATGACGAGACGAACAAGATCCGCGAGATCATCGAGGCGACGCAGGTTGTCGAAGGCGATCTGCGCAGAGAGACGGCTCTCAACATCAAGAGATTGACGGAAATTGGATGCTATCGCGGCATTCGTCACAGAAAGAGCCTTCCCGTTCGTGGTCAGAATACGAAAACTAATGCTCGGACTCGCAAGGGACCCAAGAGGACCGTGGCCAATAAGAAGAAATAAGTAGGAGGTCAGGAAGTTGGCAGCTAAGAAAGTAGCGAAAAAAACAACGACGCGTCGCCGTGTCCGCAAGAATGTGGACAAGGGACAGGCGCATATTCAGTCTACGTTTAACAATACAATCGTGACGCTTACCGATACGGCGGGTAACGCCCTCTCGTGGGCGAGCGCCGGCGGTCTGGGATTCCGTGGATCCCGCAAGAATACCCCCTATGCCGCGCAGATGGCCGCAGAGACAGCCGCCAAGGCTGCTATGGAGCATGGCCTGAAGTCTGTCGAGGTCATGGTGAAGGGACCGGGAGCTGGCCGTGAAGCCGCCATTCGCGCTCTTCAGGCAGCCGGATTGGAAGTAACCATGATCAAGGATGTGACGCCCGTTCCCCACAACGGCTGCCGTCCTCCGAAGCGCAGAAGAGTGTAATCTCAGGAGGTGAAATAAGACTATGGCTAGATATTCAGGACCGGTATGCAGATTATGCCGGAGAGAAGGACAAAAATTGTTTTTGAAGGGCGACCGCTGCTACACGGGCAAATGCTCCGTCGACCGCCGCACCTACGCGCCCGGTATGCATGGACAGAACCGCAAGAAGCAGTCTGAGTACGGATTGCAGCTGCGTGAGAAGCAGAAGGCAAAGCGTATCTACGGAGTTTTGGAGACGCAGTTCCATAATTATTTTGAGAAGGCTTCCAAACAAAAGGGAATCACGGGTGAGAACCTGCTGCGCCTGTTAGAGATCCGTCTGGATAACGTGGTCTACCGCGCAGGGTTTGGGCGCTCCCGCACAGAGGCGCGCCAGGTGGTGCGCCACAACCATATCGAAGTCAACGGTAAAAAGGTAAACATTCCCTCCTATCAGGTCAAGGTCGGGGACGTGATCACGGTCAAGGAGCAGTCCAAGGGGATTCAAAGATTCAAGGATATCTTTGAGACGACATCCTCCAGAACCGCCCCCCAGTGGATGGATGTGAACTTTGATCAGTGTCAGATCACGGTTACTGCGCTGCCGGCGCGTGATCAGATCGATATCCCGGTTGAAGAGACACTTATCGTCGAGTTGTATTCTAAATAATAGAAAGAGTTAGTGAAGGAGGGCCCCTGTGTTAGAATTTGAGAAACCACGCATAGAAGTGATGGATATCAGTGAGGACGGTACCTACGGCAAGTTTGTTGTTGAGCCTTTAGAGAGGGGTTATGGTACCACATTAGGAAATTCTCTGCGCAGGATCATGCTGTCTTCTCTGCCCGGCGCTGCCGTTTCCAGCATCAAGATCGAGGGAGTTCTGCACGAATTCTCCACCGTTCCTGGTGTCAAGGAGGACGTGTCGGAAATCATTCTGAACCTGAAGAACCTTGCGATAAAATGTCACGGGGAAAGCAATGAAGCTCGCAACGCTTATATTGAATTCGAGGGCGAGGGAGTCATTCATGCTGGGGATATTAAAGTAGACCAGGATATTGAAATCATCAATCCGGACCTTGTCATTGCAACGCTCAGCGGGGGCACGGATTCCAGATTGTTCATGGAGATGAGCATCACGAAAGGGCGGGGCTATGTGGGCGCCGACAAGAACAAGAGTGACGATCAATCCATCGGCATCATAGCCATCGATTCACTGTATACTCCTGTACAGCGGGTCAACTTCCTTGTTGAAAATACTCGAGTCGGACAGATTACCGACTTCGATAAGTTGACGATGGAAGTGTGGACCAACGGTACGCTGCAGCCCGACGAAGCGGTGAGTCTGGCGGCGAAGGTATTGAACGATCATTTGGCATTGTTTATCGATTTGTCTGACAGTGCGAAGAACGCAGAAATCATGGTGGAGAAGGAAGAGGATCAGAAAGAGAAGGTTCTGGAGATGACCATCGAAGAGCTGGATCTGTCGGTTCGCTCCTATAACTGTCTGAAGAGAGCGGGAATCAACACAGTAGAGGATCTGACAAACCGGACGGAAGAGGAAATGATGAAGGTCCGGAATCTGGGCAGAAAATCCCTGGATGAGGTGCTGGGCAAGCTGGAAGAGCTTGGATTGGCGCTGAAACCGGGCGATGACTGACCGGAAGTTGTAGGAAAAGGGGCTTTATTCCCTCGGGGATAGAGCGACGGCGTCTGCGGCTGCCTGTAGTGGAGCATGGCAGATACCGGGGACCGCGTCAAATCTCTGTAGGCCGCGGTCTTTTAGTGGAATACGAACTAGGAGGTTCATTATGGCTGGATATAGAAAGCTCGGCAGAACATCGTCTCAGCGCAAAGCGCTGCTTCGGAACCAGGTTACAAATCTGCTTTACAAAGGAAGAATCACGACGACAGTGACGAAGGCCAAGGAGATTCGCAAGATTGCAGAACATCTGATTGCGCTTGCCGTGCGGGAGAAGGATAATTATGAGACCGTTACGGTGACCCAAAAGGTGCCGAAGAAGACGGCGGACGGCAGACGTGTGAAGGAGACTGTGGACGGCAAGAAAGTGACGGTCTACGAGGAAATCACAAAGACCATCAAGAAAGACAAGCCCTCCCGCCTGCACGCGAGACGCCAGATGTTGAAGGTCTTCTATCCTGTCACAGAGACGCCCGCCGATAGGGTCAAGATGAGGACCCTGAGCAAAAAGGTGGACATGGCGGCGAAGATGTTTGATGAGATAGCGCCCAAGTATGAGAACCGCAAAGGCGGGTATACCCGCATTATCAAGGTCGGTCCTAGAAAAGGCGATGGCGCGGAAGTCGCCATCATTGAGTTAGTATAAAAAGACGAAACTAGGTTAGGCGCTTGTCTAACCTTTTTCTATATCTGAAATGCGGAGCGGGAGGAGGAGCGACGATGGAGATGGTGCGGTCCGAGGGCTTGATGCATGAGTATGCAGTCCGGGGCGATGACGGCGAGATCACCCAGAGAATCCGTGCGCTGGACCAGGTCGATCTAACAGTGCAGGCAGGCGAGTTTATCGCAATCTTGGGACACAATGGTTCCGGCAAATCCACCTTTGCGAAGCATGTCAACGCGCTTTTGTTCCCCGACGGAGGCACGCTCTGGGTTGATGGGATTGACACAAAAGAGGAAGAGAGATTGTGGGAGATCCGGCAGAAGGCGGGGATGGTGTTCCAGAATCCCGATAACCAGATTATTGCCTCAGTGGTAGAGGAGGACGTGGCCTTCGGACCGGAGAATCTAGGGGTGGAACCAACAAAGATCCGCACGAGAGTGGAAGATTCTCTGCGCGCCGTCAATATGCTGGGGTACCGCAGCCATTCCCCCAATAAGCTCTCAGGAGGCCAAAAGCAGCGGGTTGCCATCGCCGGCGTTTTAGCCATGAAGCCGAAATGTATTGTGTTGGACGAGCCGACCGCTATGTTAGATCCCTCCGGGCGGCAGGAGGTCATGGGGACGATACGGCGGCTGAACAGGGAGGACAACATTACCATCCTGCATATCACCCATTATATGGAAGAAGCGGTGCAGGCCGACAGGGTTGTCGTCATGGACCACGGAAAGGTCGTCCTGAATGGAACGCCGCGGGAGGTATTCTCCCAGGTGGAAGCCATAAAGGAAATCGGGCTGGATGTGCCGCAGATGACAGAGCTGGCCTATCGCCTGCGCCAGGAGGGACTGGAAGTTCCGGCTGACATTTTGACAGTCGAGGAAATGGTGGATGCGCTATGTCGATTGAAGTAAGGGACGTCTGCTACGTCTATGAGGCGGGCTCCCCCCACAGCAAAGCGGCGTTGGACCATGTGAGTCTGACCATCGAAAAGGGAGAGTTCATCGGGATCATTGGACACACGGGGTCCGGAAAATCAACGCTGATCCAGCATCTGAACGGACTTTTAAAGCCTACCCACGGCGAGATCCTATATGACGGTGTCAATATATTGGAACATAAGGAAAATTTGAGACAGCTCCGGCAAAAAGTTGGACTGGTCTTTCAATATCCGGAGCATCAGCTCTTTGAGATGACCATCTGGAAGGACGTTGCCTTCGGCCCAACGAATATGAAGTTGCCCCAGGAAGAAATCAGCCGGCGGGTTGAAAGTGCGCTGTCTATGGTGGGGATCAGCTCCGATTTCTACCAGAAATCACCCTTTGAGTTATCCGGCGGTCAAAAGCGCAGAGTTGCGATCGCGGGGGTGTTGGCCATGGAGCCGGACTATCTGATTTTGGATGAGCCGACGGCGGGATTGGACCCCATGGGCCGCGACGCTATTTTGGGAAAGGTCATGGAGCTGCACAGAGAGCTGGGCATGACGGCGGTGCTTGTGTCCCACAGTATGGAAGACGTGGCGAGGTATGTCAACCGGATCCTTGTGATGGATGAGGGCAGAGTCAAATTTGACGGGGAGCCGAGGACGGTATTTTCTCACAGGGAGGAGCTGGAAGCCATGGGCCTGGGGGTACCGCAAGTGACCAAGCTGGGGAGCCTGCTGCAAAACCGCGGGTTTCGGATGGAGGATACAGTCCTGACGGTTGACCAGATGGTCGGACAGATCCGCGCAAATTTCCACAAATAGGGGGGATACGATGCTTCGAGATATTACCATTGGGCAGTACTATCCCGTGGACTCCGTGATCCATCGGCTAGACCCCCGCACGAAGATCGTCGGCACCATTGTCTATATCATTGCGCTGTTTTTGGTGAAAAATCTTCTTGGCTTTGGCATTGCGATCATCGCTCTGGCGGCGCTGATCTACCTGTCCAAGGTGCCTTTCCGCTATATCGTGCGCGGACTCAAAACCATTGTCATCATTTTGCTGTTTACAGTGCTGCTCAATATGTTCTTGACCAAGGGAGACCCGCTGGTACATTTCTGGATCTTTACGATCACACGGCAGGGGGTTTATACGGCCGGGTTCATGGGCCTTCGACTGATTCTACTGATCATCGGCTCATCGCTCATGACCTTGACGACAACGCCGATTCAGCTCACGGACGGAATTGAAAGCCTTTTGAGGCCTCTGAAAAAGATCAAAGTTCCCGCCCACGACATTGCGATGATGATGAGCATTGCCCTGCGCTTTATCCCCATCCTGTTGGAGGAGACAGATAAGATCATGAAAGCGCAGATGGCAAGAGGCGCTGACTTCGAGAGCGGCAATCTTCTACAGAGAGCCAAGAGCATGGTCCCCATTCTCGTTCCGCTCTTCATCTCCGCCTTTCGCCGGGCCGATGAATTGGCCACAGCTATGGAGGCCAGGTGTTACCGGGGGGATGTGGGAAGGACACGGATGAAGGAGCTGCACTACGGGCGCCGGGACGCTATCGCGTACCTGGTTCTGTTGCTGTTTGTGGGGGGGCTCTATGCGTCCCGATATTTACCGGCGGTTTCGCAGTTGCTCCGGATGGTTTTGTAGAGGGCGGGCATCATGCGGCGAATCTGTATAACCATCAGCTATGATGGAACGGAGTATGCGGGGTGGCAGCGGCAGCACAACGCTCTCGGCATTCAACAGGTCTTGGAGGATACATTGGAAGCTTTGTTTGGCCGGCCTGTACATGTGATGGCGTCGGGCCGAACCGACACAGGCGTCCACGCGTGGGGGCAGGTGGCCGCCTTTGATCTGGCGCACGAGATCGCGCCAGGCCAGCTGAAAAAGGCGATGAATTCCAAACTGCCCGGTGATATTCGGGTTATGGATGCATCGGAAGTGGGGCCGGACTTTCACCCGCGATTTGACGCGAAGGAAAAGACTTACTGTTATTCTGTCTACAGCGGGGATACGATGCCGCCCCTGTACAGGCGGTATATGGCGCTGGAGACCAGGCCTCTGGATGTTGGCCGCATTCGGGAGGCTCTGGCGCTCATGGTGGGCCGCCATGATTTCAAGGCATTCCAATCCACAGGCAGCACAACCAATACGACGATTCGTACCATATATCGCGCAGAGCTGGAGATAGACCGCGCCGATTCCCATATATTTCGATTTTATTTTACAGGGAATGGGTTCCTGTACAACATGGTGCGCATTATGGCTGGAACGCTGCTCCAGGTTGGATACGGAAAAATTCCGCCCGGGCAGGTAGAGCAAGCGCTGCGGGCGGGGCGGCGTGAGCTGGCAGGCCCTACGGCGCCAGCCCACGGATTGGCGCTTGTGTCGGTGCGCTATCTGTGATGGGTAAGAAGGTTACGCGCAGTTCCCTGTAAGCCTAAACATAACAAGAGATGATGCTATGCTCCCCTTATGGCAAGCTGTCACTATAAGGAGGAGCATATTTTTAGGACAACATTCAAGTAACGCTTTGCCCGGAGTAAGGAATAAAATGCTCAAGCCTACGGATTTTTTATAGATGGATATTATGCGAAAATATAAATAAAAAAATCTAAAAAACTTATAAAAAATAACCATATATATTGACAATTATATAAATATAATATATAATAATTTATGTAATAAAATAAAAAATATAATAATATTTGTAAGAAAATTGAAAGATAGGGAGGGATTATAAGACATTGCAAAGGAGAATAGTGTCAGAAAATAAGAGAATGGAGGTGATCGTATAAAAAAGAGATGGCCGATTACATTCGGCGCAATTTTGGTAATTGGAACTCTATGTATTGTCCTATTTGTCACAGGGAGGGACAAAACGGCCTTGCATCCGTCCCACTATGAGATTTACACGGCTGATAAGATTAAAATGGAGGCGGAGGAGCAGGTTTACTCTAGGAAGATTGGGACGGTCAAAACGATTGTAACGTCCAGTGTAGAATTGGGCTATGGCATGGTTTTCGATTTGGAGATCTATCAAGAGGGCGGCTGGTATACGGTGGAGATGAGAGATAATTCCTTTATTTTGCTGACCGGTACCATAGCCGCAGACACACCCTGTGAGATCGAGTATCACATCCAAGACCATTATCGGACGCCTCTCGGAGCAGGACGGTATCGTATTGTGCAGGAATTCAGCTCTAACGAACTGGGAATTAGCTATTGTGCGGCTGAATTTGATATTCGCTGATAAACACTATCGCAGTATTGTATTTGTAACTGGAACTCATCTGGATTACTCATTAAGAAAGGGATGTCTATATGAAAAAGATGCTTACCTTTTGCTCGATAGTATGTTTTATGTTATTCAGTATAGTTGGAATAGTCAGCGCAGAAAATCAGGATGAGTATACACATATTGGCTCTTATTATAAAAATGCCCTTACAGGAGAAGAGAGATTTATACCATCCCAAGAAGTATTATCAATAAATTCATTGCAATCAGGGGGATCATCGCCGGGATATTTCCCCAATGGACTAGAAGCTTTAGAGATACAAGGTGTAATTGGAAGTGAAGATAGGCAGGTGATTACCAACACCAAAGTAGGTCCTTATATAAGCACATGTTATATAGAAGCCTACTGGGGAAATACTTCATATAGGGGCAGCGGTTTTATGATAGGCCCTAATGCGGTTGTCACGTCAGGACATGTGATTTATAATTCTTCTCTTGGCGGTTGGCCGACTTCTTGTAAGGTTTGGCCTGCAAGAGATGGGGATAACAAATATTACGAATCACATGCCATCGCATATGAAGCAGGTGGTAACTATGTCAATAATAATGATAATCAAGATGACTAGGGAATTATAACATTGGCCGATAACTTAGGTGATAAAACAGGATGGCTAGGGCTTAGATGGCAGTCTAGTAATTATAGTGGTACAATCACCTTGCAAGGTTATCCAAAGGTAATTGGAGGAAACATAAACAATAAACGTATGTATAAAAGTGTCGGAAGTATTACTGGGTGCTCTTCAAGAACGATAGTTACAAACGCTGACAGTTCAGGAGGACAAAGCGGTGGACCAATGTATAAATATTATACAGACACGGGGTATACCGCGATTGGAATTATTCGCGGCGAAGGCACTGGTTACAATGATGGTTTACGAATTGATGAATGGCTATACAACAAATTCATATCGTTTCGAAATAAAAGAACATGAACATGTTTTACTAAAATGGAAAAGATGAATCATTTAGAGATAACATGACTATTCAAACTCTTTACGAATTACAGTGGATCTAAGAATTTAACATTTGCTATGGGAGGGTATACAATTTTGAGCACCCTCCATTTTTGTTGGATATCCATGTATTCAGATCACAGTGATATGTTAGGTACATTTTAATTTTTGGCTTCGTAAATAGGAAAAAATAAAAAAATTCTTGACTTGCAGAGAGTCTTGTAATATAATATACTCGTTATGCACCATGGATAATCTTGGTGCGATATGCTATGCGAAGGAATTAATCCACTAGCCCCGGATTCCGATTTCGAGCTGTATAGTAAATACTAAGGAGTGACGATAGTTCCATGAAAACGTATATGCCCAGCGCAAAAAATATCGATAGAAAGTGGTATATTGTTGATGCAACAGGACAGACGTTAGGACGCCTTGCTTCCCAGGTGGCTTCTGTGCTGCGCGGTAAGAACAAACCACAGTTTACACCCTTCATGGATATGGGGGACTTTGTGATTATTATCAACGCGGATAAAGTGAAACTGACAGGCAAAAAGCTGGAGCAGAAAGTATATTCTACACATACGGGACAGCCCGGCGGCTTGAAGGAGACCAAATATAAACTGATGATGCAGACGAAGCCCGAATTGGTTGTCAAGAAAGCCATCAAGGGGATGCTGCCCAAGAATTCTTTAGGCAGAGACATGATCAAAAAACTCAAGGTATACGCCGGAGGCGAGCACAATCATCAGGCGCAGAAACCAGAAGTTTTAGAGATTAAGGCTTAAGGAAAGGAAGGAGAGCGTAAGTTATGGCGACTATACAGTATTATGGCACAGGAAGAAGAAAATCCAGCGTGGCCAGAGTATTTTTGAGACCGGGAACGGGCAAGATTACGATAAATAAGCGCGATATCAACGACTATTTTGGGATGGAGACGCTCAAGACCATCGTGCGTCAGCCCTTGACGGCGACGGAAACCGCCGACAAATTCGACGCGATGATCACAGTGCGCGGCGGCGGATACACCGGTCAGGCCGGCGCGATCAAGCACGGCATTGCGAGAGCGCTTCTGCAGGCGGATGCGGAGTTTCGCCCCGTTCTGAAGAGGGCAGGATATCTGACCCGCGACCCCAGAATGAAGGAAAGAAAGAAGTACGGACTGAAGGCCGCTCGCCGTGCGCCGCAGTTCTCCAAGAGATAAGGACGCCGTTGGAAGTTGGAGCTTGTGCAGAGCAAACTCATGGAATGAGGGACAAAGGGGAAGATCCTTTGTCCTTTTTCTATTCAGGAAAGATGTGACAATATGTTACAAAGAACTGAGAAAAACAGCACGGATCGACAGGTTCGCGCAGAAGGAGGCTGAGATATGGAAAGACCCATGACAGTGCATCCGAATCGCAGACGAATCCTCATCATTCTGGGGATAACACTGGCAGGGATTCTAGCAGTGGCGGTGGTGACGGCCATGGTCCTCTACATTTATGTCCGCAAGCATGAATTCTCGTATCAGTATAGGGAAGTGGATATTGAAGAATATCTGAGAGAGACAGGGATTGAGGCCCTGTCGCTGGATCTGGGCAGCCAGACCATCACCGTAGCGCTGCCGGAGGATGCATTCAACACGGCGATGAATCGATTTCTGGAAGAGCAGGGGAAGACATTGGACGGCATCTCCATACTCCACATGGTATTTCGCCAGGCAGATGGCCGCGTGTATATGCAGATCCAGAAGGATGGGCTCATACTGCCTGTGGCGGCTAAGGTGACCATGGCGGTGGAGGAGGATTCGCTCCGGTTAGGCCTTGAAGATTTTGTTCTAGGGACCATGGAATGGAAGCTGCCCAAGAGGTTTATACAGGGACAGATGCAGTGGAGTATCCCGCTGGATGAGCTCCCAGGGCCAGATTGGGTTTCCCTGACAGGACTCAGCTGGGACGAGCAGGAGATCCGCGCCCAGATGAAAATCCATATGTCCAAGCTGATATCCATCCTTCAGGGGTTTTTATCCGGGGTGGAGGAGAACTATCTGGATATGATGCTGGCCAAGGAGGACCACGGGGCGCTGCTGGAGCGAATTCAGGAGATCTATGGCGGATCGGCCATGACGGGCGAGGATGCGCTGGCGATCTTGCAGGACTTCTTTACAACGCAGTCGCAGTTGTTTCCCATGCTCTCCATATTAGATGAGGCCACGTCGGAACAAATACTACAGCAATATGCCTATTTAGTTCGCCCAGGAACCGATTATCAAGAGTATTCAGAGCTTCGAGCCGATCTGTCCCTACAGATGAAAGCGACGGTGGGAGGGTATGTTGAACAGGGACTGTATGCTATGCTCGGCAAGACGGTAGGAGAGCCGCTGACCCTCTTTTCAATCAAGGGGACTCCCTATGATCCCTCCTATGGAACGCTGTATACTCTTGAGACAGTGCTCGCCGCCAACCCGGTGGAAGATCGGTATAAACCCATGCTGGAGGGAATGCGGCTGTATTATCGAATCGAAGATGGCAGCTGTAGCGTTCTGACAGAAGCCAACAGCGAAGGTCAAATTCTGGTTGTCTCCAATGGGAGCTATGTCGTTGTCAGCGCGGAAGAGGCGGATTCCCAGTTTCCCTACCGAGGGGAGGAGGCCAGCGTTGCCCAGCTCCTGCCCCGGGGGAATTCCACTAGGCAGGAGATTGAAGCGGCTGCGGCTGCCAGCCTTGGAATTGGTGATATAAAGACACGGTACATTGCAGCGTCCGAAGACTGTGCCTTTGGCATCTTCACCGACGGTATGTCCCACACTCTCAGGGCTGCGACCCTGGAGCAGAAAGACGGAAGCTGGCAGCTGAAGGACGCGGATGTCACAGAGTATTGGACGTATAATAGGGACAACCCTGCTTTCAATGCAAGCGTTTTCCCGCTGAATACAGTCAACGATGTCAGCATCAAGTCAATCTCCCAGGCAGGGCAGAGCGCGATTCTGACCAAGGCAAGGGCGAGCGGCTTCGCGTCGGGTAAGGACACGATCCAATTTTCCTGTTTTATCGGCTCCCATATTTATGTCAGCTTCTCAGGGGGCGGTGAGTGCGTGCTTCACGTCAACTCGCTGGGGGTGCTGGATGATTGTACTTCCGTGGAGGATGCAAGAGCAAATTGGAGCTTGCCGCCATTTTTGATCTTGCAGCCGTAGAAGCTGTGTGCAAAACCCGTATGCCCAGAGCGGCATACGGGTTATAGAAAGCAGCCATCCATTGTGACGATCTGGCCATTGATGTAGGAGCTAGCAGGGCTTGCGAGAAAGGTTAACAGTGCGGCCGCCTCATCGGCGGTGCCAAACCGCCCCGCGCCGATGGCATCCTCCAGCTCACGGCGCTCCCCCTCCGAAAGAGAGCGGTTCATCGCGGTATCGATACAGCCGAAAGCTGCGGCGTTGACCCGTATGCCCGAGGGAGCCAATTCTCTCGCCAGCGCCTGGGTAAAGGCGTTAACAGCGCCTTTCGATGCGGAATAGGCAACCTCGCAGGAGGCCCCCCGCACGCCCCAGATCGAGGAGACATTTAGGATCGTTCCCTCATGGGCTT
>JAHZBS010000056.1 GCA_019423265.1 Clostridiales bacterium | reverse complement strand
GCCTGCGGGTGAACCATACGACATGCAACTGGCTGATCATGGAAATGAACGGCCTGGGACAGATCGGGATCCTGTATCCCCAGTTCAAAGCGGCAAAGGAGTGGCTCGAATTCGCCGTACAGGTGCTGGCCAAGGAGTTGGACCTCCAAGTTTACCCGGATCACTTCCATTTTGAATTGTCCACCGACTATCATTATGTTGTCATCAACAATTATATGCGGCTGGTGCGCGTGGCGGAGGCATTTGCCATCCCGCTGCCGGACAACTTTGTCCGCCGCATTGAACAGATGCTGGAGGTTTTTGTAAAGCTTATGCGGCCCGACGGCTGTCTGCCGGATCTCAACGATGGATGCCATGATCCGGTGAAAACCTTCATCGATGAACAGATCCGCTACTTCCCGGAGAATCAAGACTTTGCCTGGGTTTCCCGTGGACGGCGGGGCAAAGGGGAGCCGGACTATACCTCAGTGGCGCTGGAATACGCCGGGATGATGGTCATGCGCAGCGGCTGGGGCGAGAAGGATACATGGGGATTTCTGGACGCAGGACCTTTCGGCACCGGTCACCAGCACGAGGACAAGCTGAATCTGCTGATCCACGCCAAGGGCAGGTACATTCTCACAGAGTGTGGCACGTACGCCTATGACGGATCGGAAATGCGCAAGTATGCCCTTTCCACTCGGTCTCACAACACAGTGCGGGTGAACGGTATGGACCAAAATCGCCGCGCCCGCTACCGCTGGCATGAGGGGGATATTGCGCAGAAAGCCGGGATGGCGTACCGCATAGAGGAAGAGTTTGATTCCGTGTCCGCTGCCTATGGCGAAGGCTACGGCGCCTGCGAACCCTATCGATCTGGGGAGCCGGCGTACATGGGGGCATCCCACTCCCGCTCCGTAATTTTTTTGAAGAAGCCCGGACACGGGTTGGATGCCTTTTTCGTGGTAATTGACCGGCTGTTCAGCGAAGACGAAAATGAGTATGAGCTGCTGTGGCACGTGGATGCTGCTGCGGTGTCCGTCCGCGGGATGGATGTCACCGCCGATTTCCTGCATCTGCTCGTCTCCCTGAGGGACCGGAAAGTGGACGGGGTGGCTCTGACCTGTGGCCAGCATGAGCCAGAGTGGCAGGGGTGGAAGCCGGGACCCACCGGTATCCAGGGCGACGATGAGCCGCTGCCCACGGTGCAGTATATGACCCATGGCAGCAACCTGCGGGTGGTCACAGTGCTCTACCCCGGGGAAGACTGCCCTATCACATCCGTGGAAGCCAGCCGGGATGTAGCGGATACTCGAGTAACCCTGGTACTCCGGGATGGTTTGCGGCTGGACTGCGACGAAAACCTTTGGATGCCGCGCTGACGATACATAAATTCATGTCGATCTCTCGTCATTTTAGTATGACGGGAGATCTTTTTATGTGGAAGACTGCCGCAAGCGCGTCCATTTTTCGGCGCTCCCGGAGGCCATTGCGGGATGAAGAATTGTTAATTTTTAAGGATTTCCGATCCACGGCGGAGGGCATTCAAGTTAGATTTCGTTCATCATGGAGGCCGAAAACAGCGGGAAATTATGCGAGAAGCACAAAAAAGAGGGAAGAAACGATTTAAAATCGTTCATCTATTCTGAAATAATCATCAATTGAAAAGCAATGCGTGGATCGATATAATAAAAATAACGAATGGCATTCTAAATAACGTTTTCTTTTGAGAGGTTGGGTGGACAGAAAATGAATCATTCCGTTAAAGTAGCGAAAAAGCCAAGTACACCGCGTGCGAGTTTGCGTGCAAGGCACAGCAAGGTCTGGCAACTCTACATATTATGTGCGCTTCCCGTTCTGCTGCTTCTGGTATTCTCCTATATCCCTATGGTAGGCAATATCATAGCATTTCAGGATTATAGTGTTCGGAAGGGCTTGCGCAGCCCATTTGTCGGATTAAAATACTTTCGCCAATTCTTCAATATGCCGATTTTCTGGCAGATCATGAAAAATACCATCGTTCTTAGCGTGTATTCCATCGCCGTAGGGTTTCCCTTTCCCATCCTTCTGGCCCTAGCCTTCAATGAGCTGAGCCATGCAAAAACCAAAAAGGTTCTCCAGACCATCACCTATGCGCCCTATTTTATCTCAACCGTAGTGCTCGTCAGCATCATGATGCAGATTTTTCACTACCGGTACGGCCTTATCAATGAGGTCATTAAATTTTTTGGAGGGCGGCCGGTGGATTTTCTCGGCAAAAAGGAGGCTTTCCGGCCGCTGTATGTGTGGTCCGGCGTGTGGCAGGGATCCGGATACAGCTCTGTCCTATATTTTGCGGCGCTTTCCGGGGTCGATGCCTCCCTGTACGAGGCGGCTACCATCGATGGGGCGACGAAGCTGAAACGAGTCATACATATTGACATTCCCTGTATCCTTCCCACCATCGTCATCACCCTGATTCTCAATACGGGAAGTATTTTGAGCGTCGGCTTTGAGAAGGTATTCCTTCTCCAAAATGCGTCGAATTATGCGGTGTCGGAGATCATATCCACCTATGTGTATAAAATTGGCGTTACGGACGCGCAATTTAGTCTGTCAACGGCCATCAGCCTATTCAATGCCCTGATTAACTTTATCATTCTGTTTACAGTCAATAAAATCGCCAGCAAGCTCAGCGATATTAGCTTATTCTAGCATGCGAAAGGAGATCGGCCCTATGTTTGAAAAGTCAAGAAAACATAAGTCAGGAAAGATCCGTTTGACCGTGCCGGATAAGATCTATATGGCATGTATCTACATATTTCTCGGGGCGTTTGTCATCGCGGTTCTATATCCCCTTATCTATGTGATCAGCGCCTCCTTTTCTTCCCCTACGGCTCTGATGCAGGGAAAGGTGGTCCTGCTTCCTGTGGATCCGGGATTGCAGGGATACCAGGCCATCTTTAACACCTCTCAGGTGTGGACGGGATATCGAAACTCCATTGTCTATACAGTTATTTTTTCAGTTCTCAGCGTCATTTTGACCATGATGGTAGGGTATCCTCTCACCCGCAAAGAATTCCCCGCCAAAAAATTTGTGACGGTCCTTTACACCATCACCATGTTTATCAGCGGCGGTATGATCCCATCCTACTTATTGATTATGAACCTACATCTCATGGATACCATGTGGGCGCTGATCCTTCCCGGCCTGACGGGGGCGTGGAATGTTGTGATTACCAGGACGTTTATCAAATCCACCATTCCGGAGGAACTTTTCGAGGCAACGAGCATCGACGGAGGAAGTTATTTTCAGTGCTTCTTCCACATGGTGTTGCCGTTGTCGAAACCAATCATGGCGGTGCTGGCCCTGAGCGCAGCCACGTCCATGTGGAACTCCTATTTCAGCGCCCTGCTGTACATCAACACACCGTCAAAATTTCCGTTACAGCTTATATTGCGCAATATTTTAGTGCAAAATAAGGTGGACTTCACAGCCATTGACAAGATGATCAATGTCACGGATATGATGCAAAAACAGTATCTATCGGAGCTTCTCAAATACTCCCTTATCGTCGTATCCAGCATTCCCCTGCTTATCTTCTATCCCCTCATCCAGAAATACTTTATCAAAGGCGTTATGGTGGGATCGATCAAGGGTTGACAGGAGCTTACCGGGGGCGCCGCCCTCGTGAGCAATATATGAAAATGGAGGACAGGTATGAGAAAGAACATGAAAAGTATCATCGCAATGCTCCTGGTCGTCATGAGCATTGCAACTATGGTTGCCGGGTGCAAAAAAGACACCGGGGATTCTGGAAATTCCAGCCAGGAATCAAGTCAGAATTCAAGCGACTCCGCCAGCGTCGCCACCAACGAGGATGGCGTGACGCCGGCCGGGGAGTTGCCCATTGTGACGGAGCAGGTAACCCTGTCGGTTATGCTGCCTCAGGTCGGACAGGTCAACGATCTTGTTGACAACGAGTTTACCCACTTTGTGGAAGAGCAGACAAACATCAAATTGGACATGCAGATCGCACCGGAGGATGGGTACGGGGATAAGCTGAACCTGGCTCTCAGCACCGGCACATATCCTGAGCTAATTCTATATGGCGCTGCGGGGTCCAATATGGACATTGTCAAGTACGGGATGACGGAAAAAATCTATCTCCCCATGAACGACTACATTGAAAAGTATAGCGTTAACATCAAGCAGATCTGGGAGGACATTCCGTCTCTTAAGGCGTCCATGACCGCGCCCGACGGAAACGTGTACTGTATTCCGCGGTGTGAGGGCGCAGCCGGGCACGGGTCGGTAAACTACAAATTCTGGATCAATACCGCCTGGATCGACAAGCTGGGGATGGAGGTACCGACGACAACGGAGGAATTCAAGGACGTTCTCATCGCCTTCCGCGATCAAGATCCCAATGGAAACGGCGAGAAAGATGAAGTTCCTCTGTCCGGTGCGGCCAATACATGGGCAGCCGATCCCTATATATACATCATGAACGCATTCTGCCATTTTGATGGAGGCGTCAAGATGCTGAAAGACGGCGTCTTTACCTCGCCGGTGACCACCGATGCCTTTAAAAATGGTCTGAAGTACATGGCGGATCTGTACGCCGAGGATCTGATCGATCCCGCCTCCCTCACCCAGGATCTGAATTCGCTGTTGAAATTAGGCAATGCGGAGCCTACAGTGCTGGGAAGCTATTCCGCCGGACATCTCGCCATGGCCATTGACAATACCAACCGCGAGCTTGCCGACCAGTACGAAGCGCTTATGCCTCTGAAGGGTCCGGACGGATACCAGGGAACGCCTGTGTATGACCTGTTGACCACCAGTGGGGGACGCGCCGCCATCACCGACAAATGCGAGAATCCTGCGGTCGCGTTTCGTCTGCTTGACTTTTTCTGTGACGGATATGTAATCAACCGGATGGAGTTCGGACCGAAGGGTGAGGTCTGGGATGAGGCCGATTCGGGCGCAACGGGTGTCACAGGGCTGAAGGCGGAGTGGAAAATGGTTCCGGGGGGAACGAATTACTCCGGCCAGCCGAACAACAAGATCTGGGGCACTACTACACTGCTCTTCCCTGTAGATTGGAAGAAAAAGCTTCAATTTGAAGGCGATATCCTCGATCCTACCAACTATGAGGCACGCCTTATCCGCGACACAGACGCCTATTCAAACTATAGAGGCGAGGGCGAAGAGGAGATGCCCATGTGGGTTGACGCGGATACGGCCACGGCTCTCAGCAACCAGTCGGTTCCGCTTAAAGACTATGTGAAATCGGCCATCGTAGCCTTCATCACGGGGCAGAAAGATGTGGACGCGGAATGGGACGCTTATCTGGCAGACCTGGAAAGGTTAGGGCTGTCGGAGTATATCGAGACCTATCAGAAAGCATATGATGAAAACGCCAAATAGTTCCACATGAGGCTAGGCGCCGTTTCGGTCATAAATTTTGACCCTGGCGGCGCTTTTCTTCTTTATTTTGTGTCGCAGTTTGGTATAATAAACGTTGGGATTCTTAGACTTGGGAAGGTGGAGACATGAGGATCAGAGAGAACTCCTTTATCGTGCGGTACTTTGCGTATTTTTGCAGTGTAGCTGTAATACCTGTCACTTTGACCCTGTTCATATATCTCGACGCAGTGAAGACTGTAAAAGCGGAAGAATACCAGACAGTGTACAACGTAGTCGAGCAAAATAGCAAGGTGATCGACGAATATATTATTGGTATGCGGAATTTAGTGCTGAACCTGCGGAGCAATCAGCAGGCCAATGACTTTTTTACCGACGGAGATCCGGCGAAGGATCCGGAATGCATTACGGATATACTCAACGTGCAAAAATACGTTGCGTCTCTGCTGAGACTGAATTCCACCTTTGATGACATTTTTTTGTATTCGGAGAAATCCGGTGTTCTGATAACCCGGGAGGCGGCCTTTACCCGCCTGGATGAACCGTATTCTCCCATTCAGTTTGGGCAGGATACGGGCGAGGAATTTTTGACAAAGACCTATCGGGATGAGCTGTTATACGATATGTACATCGGGAGAAAAGACGTGTACGGCAACTATCTGATCTACGCGGACACAGTGGAGCAGGCTGGCTATAATAAAACAATTTTTATTTTCCTGAACAATTCTAGGATCAGTCAACTGTTTAAACAGGTAGGCAGCAGCAACAGCAACAGCAGCAGCAGCAGCAGTAGCAGCAGCAACAGCAGCGGCGGCGGATTTCTCTACATCACGGACCGGGAGGACGCTACGGTTTTAGGCGAGAACCTGCCGGGGGAGGACGTTTTGACCCGTGTGCGGGGGAGAGCCGCCGACAAGAGCGGGTATTTCACAGAGATCATTGACGGGAAAAAGACCTTCATCGCCTATGTGAAAGAAGATCGAAACTCCTTCGTGTATTATTATGCCATGGATCTGGAGAGCGTGCTGGACAAGACGAAGTCGATTCAGCTCCTTTTTGGCGTCATGATTGCATTTGCCATGCTGGCAACCCTTGCGCTGATCTACGTCGCCTCGATCAAATCCACAAAGCCTATCAAGACCATTGTGGATATTCTGCAAGACTCAGGGAAAAACAGTCATCAAAAGCAGAAATATAAATTTGAGGACATCAATGAGCAGCTGAAAGAAATTATTGCCGCCAACGGAATGATGCAGCAGGAGATCCTTTCCCTGATGGATTCCCAGAAAAATACAGTGTTTTACCGCCTGTTTAACGGACGTTTTGAGACGGACGAAGAATATGCCAACGGGATTTCCCTCATCGGGCTGCAGGGGGATCACGCCCTGTACGCCGTTTTGATACTGGCGGTCAACGATTCGAATTCCTCGCTGGAGGAGGTCAGCGCTCTAAAAATGCTGATTAATCGTATGCTGCACTCCATTGAGTCCGATATCTGCGGCTATTTTGACATTGACTTCTATAAGGAGGCCATGATAATTCCCGGCAGTGAATCCGACACGGAGGCGTTCACCAGCCGGATCAACGTTTTGGCGGATGAGCTCTGCGCGAGCCTTAAGGAAAATTCCGATATCTCCATATCTTTTGCTGGCAGCCTGACGAGAAAGATTAGCAAACTCCACTTTGCCTTTGAGGAGGCGAAAATCGCCCTCAGCTACAGAAAGGCCAACAATCGCTCCAAGGTTCAGTGGTTTGTGAAAGCGGCGGAAACGGAGATGACGATGGATTTCTTTTACCCCATTGAGACGGAGAGCAAGCTCATCGATGCGATCGTCTCCGGTAATAGTAAGGAGACGCGCTCGATCTTTTCGTCCCTGGGCAAACTCAACATGGAGCAGGGAAATCAGACGGAGAGCGCCCAGCTACAATTTTTGAGCAGTTTGCTTTCCACCATCTATCGCATCCAAAAGCTCATACCGGATGAATACTGCGGGCAGGTGGCAGACAAGATCAGGTCTTTTAATGATTCCCTGTCCAAGAGTCAGCGGTATCTAAGCCAATTTTACGAGATGAAAAAGTTTTGTATCGAGCTGGCGGGGAATATTGGCCACGAACAGGGGCATGAGAACAGTAAGCTGATAACGGAAATCCTCTCATATATCGAATCGAACTATACGGATCCCATGATATCTCTGGCGGTTGTAGCGGATATTTTCAACATCACGGAAATCTATCTGTCAAGGCTGTTTAAAGAACAGACAGGAGAAAATTTTTCAAAGTTCATCGAAAGGCTGCGGATGGAAAAGGCGCAGGAGATGCTTGCCAAGACCGACATGAAAGTGGCGGACATATCCCAGGCTGTGGGATATAACTATGTACAGGTCTTCAATCGGGTGTATAAGAAAAACTTTGGAAAGACTCCCAGCGAGATTCAAAAAGAGAGACAACATGAAAAAGAGGGAGAACGCTAATTATTGCCACACGGATTCCGGCGGACGAAACTGCGGTTTGTGCCGGAGCGCTCCGGAATGGAGGTCACTATGAAGATTGTCAATTTGCGGACAGAGTATCAGCGGGAACCGTTGGGAGTCGATAGGACAAATCCTCGACTCAGCTGGGAGCTGACGGCTGAGGACGGAGAGACAGGCAAATTTCAGCAGGCGTACTGGATCCAGGCGTCGTCGGATGCCCACCGGTTCGATGCGCCCGATCTGTGGGACACCGGCTTCATCGAAGGCGGTGAGACCTGTCAGATTCGGTATCAGGGGCGCCCCCTCCACTCCAGACAGCAGGTTTTTTGGAGAGTGTGTGTGAGGGATGAGAGGGGCGGGATCACCCATTGGAGTCCGTCTGCGAGTTTCAGAGTGGGGCTTTTGGACAAGAGGGACTGGCAGGCGAGCTGGATCGGCATCGAATCCGGCGATGGCCTGCCGCCCTTTGAGCCCGTGGACAGCCTGTGGGAGTCCATAGAGAAAAACGGCTGGGGAAAGGGCTGGGGACAGGCAAAATATGAAGGGATCATAGGGGAGGAAGCGGAAGAGTATTTGAAAATTGTCAATCAGGAGCTCACCTGCAAGCCAAAGTATCACGATCCGTCCCTTTCGATCCGCCAGATGTTTCGGGAAAAAAAGTTGGCGCGCCCGAGATATGTGCGGAGGGAATTCACAGTGGCGAAGGAATTCAGCAGGGCGGTGCTCTATGCCACGGCCCTGGGCCTGTATGAGCTGTACATCAATGGCGAAAAGGTAGGGGATAGGCTCCTGTCCCCTGAATGGACAAGCTACAACCGGAGAGTCCAATACCAGACCTATGACGTTACGCCCATGGTACACAGAGGCGCCAATACTTTGAGCGCCCGGCTTGGAAATGGATGGTACTGCGGCATGTGGCAATTCTGGCCTCAGATGCCGCATCTATACGGGACGGAGCCCCTACTTCTCGCGCAGTTAGAGATGGAGACGATAGAGGGGAGAGTCCTCGTTGTCTCCGACGATAACTGGAAGGGCACGGATCAAGGCGGGCTGCGGTTTTCCGGCCTTTACGAGGGGGAGGAATTCGATGCTCGGATGGAGCCGAAGGGCTTTGATCAAAATGGATTTGACGATTCCCTGTGGAAAAATGCGGTGATACGCAGACCGAAGCATGGCAAGCTGATTTGGCAGAGGAGCGAGCCGATCCGCGTGACACAAGTGCTGAGGCCGGTATCTGTGACGAACCCCAAAAAAGATGTGTATGTTTTCGATTTCGGTCAGAATCTGGTGGGGCGGATCAAAATCAAGGTGGAGGCGCCTGCGGGGACGCGGATCCGCCTTTTTCACAACGAAGTGTTGAATGCCGACGGCACGGTGTACAGGGAGAATCTCTCCGCCGGGCATATGACGAGGGCGCCGCATCAAACCTTGCTCTATATCTGCGCAGGAGGGCAGGCGGAGTATTGTCCCTATTTCACCTACATGGGATTTCGCTATGTGGAGGTTGAAGGCTTGCCCTATAAGCCTCTGCCCGACTGTATGGAAGCGCAAGTCTTTCACACGGATTTTGCGAAGACCGGCGCGTTCACCTGCTCCGATCCCCTGGTCACCAAACTGGCGGCGAACATTCAATGGTCGCAGAGGGGAAATATGATGGGAATTCCCACCGACTGCCCCCAGAGGGATGAGCGCTGTGGATATACAGGGGACGGCCAATTTTTTATGCCCACCGGCCTGTACAATATGGATATGGCGGCCTTTAACTCAAAATGGATAACGGATCTATGCCAGGACAGCTTTCGAAAGGAAGGGTATTTTGCGGATCACGCCCCGGATTTCGGCGCGGGGTCGCGGAACGTGGGGTGGCAGGAGGCCGGTATCATCTGTCCCTATCTCCAGTACCGGTGCTATGGCGATACGGATATCCTGGAGGAGAACTACGAGGCCATGGTGCAGTTTACCGTGGGCTTGATTGAGAAAACCGATGAGAGAGGCCTACAGGGGAAAAACGGCGTAGGCAATGGCGACTGGCTCAATATGGGAGGCGGCGCTTCCCCGGAGGTCATCGGGACAGCATACTATATCCGGGTGCTGGATAGCATGGCGGAGATTGCCAGGGCGCTGAACAAAGGCGCGGACGCGGAGTTGTTTGAGACTTTCGCGGTGCGGGCGCGGACCGCTTTTGCAGACCACTTGATCGACGCCGCCGGAAGAATCGACAATAGCAGCCAAACTGGCTACGCACTGGCGTTTGCTCTTGGGCTGGTTCCGGAGGGGAGACAGGAGGCTGTCGCACATCAGTTCAAAAAAGAGATGGAGCAGTTCGAGGGAAAGTTGGCTACAGGGTTTATTGGGACACCGCTTCTCCTGCCAGCCCTCCACGCAGCAGGGCTGGATGATGTGGCATACCGCACACTGCTCAGGCGCGACGCTCCCTCATGGCTTTATCCGGTGTACATGGGCGCCACGACGGTTTGGGAGCGGTGGGACGGATACACGGAAGAAAGGGGATACGCGGACAGCGGCATGAATTCCTTTAATCACTATGCCTTTGGCTCGGTGGGGGAATACCTATTTTCTGTTATCGGCGGGATCAGGGAGAAGAGCCCAGGGTATGAAGAGTTTTATATTCGGCCTGTCGTCGGGAAAGGATTGTCATGGGCGAAAGCATCCTACCACAGCATCCGCGGCGAGATTTCTGTGTTTTGGGCAGAGCGCGGGGAAGCGGTGGAGGTCAAAGTGGGAGTCCCGGCCAATACGAGATGTTATCTGACGCTGCCCTGGGGGGAGGAGCTGATTTTGTCCTCAGGGCGGCATCGCTTCAAGGGCCTTTTAACGGACAACCGTTGACTTCGCATGGGTGGCAGGATTAAAGGGAAGCTCCCTATACTATTATGAATGTATTTACAAAATTTTTATAATATGGTATTATAAAGATAACCGATCACAGGGAGCTTTACTATAAAAAAAGGGGGGAAATATTGATGTTTATCGGTGGATTGGATATTGGGACTAGCGGGTGTAAAATCACAGTATACAATGAGAAGGGTGAATTTATCGAGAAACAGTACCGGGAATACGCCTCGAGGCACGCCCAAGATGTCCATGAGATTGACGCGGAAGCCATCTATCAGGCGGTGGGAGACGTGATTGGCAGCACAGTGCAGAAGCCGGAGGTGCTGGGCGTGACGTCTTTCGGGGAGACGTTTGTGCTGGTGGATGAAAATGACCGCGTGCTGTGTGATTCCATGCTGTACACCGATCCCAGGGGGGATGCGGAATGCGGGGTGTTTGACAGCCAGATGGTGAAGAAAATCGCCTATTGCGCGCCTCACGGCATGTACAGCCTTCCCAAACTCGTGTGGATCCGTGAGAACCGGCCGGACTTGTACGAGCGGACAAAGCATATTTTCCTGATTCAGGATTATATTCTGTACATGCTGACGGGGAATGCGTGTATCGATTACTCTCTGGCCGCTAGGACAATGGGCCTCGATATCCGGCGGAAGGAATGGAGCGAGGAGATTTTTGCGGCGGCAGGCATTGATCCCGCGAAGATGTCTAAACCAGTGGAAAGCGGCGCCGTCGTCGGCACATCCTGCGCTTTTGGGCTGCCCAATGCGAAAATTATTGCAGGTGGGCACGACCAGGTGGCGTCCGCCATCGGAGCCGGGGCTTTAGAGAGCGGCACCGCCGTGGACGGCAGCGGCAGTGTGGAGTGTATAACGCCGGTCTTTTCCCGGCTGCCTGAGTCCGAGGAGATCTGTGACAGCGGCTACGCCTTTGTCCCATTTCCTGGGGATCAATATGTGTGCTACGCCTTTTCCTTCACCGGCGGCACGGCGCTGAAGTGGTACCGGGATCAGTTTGCTCCGGAATGCTCCTACAGAGAGCTGGATGCGAGGATCCGCCCCAATCCCAGCGGGATTTTGACCGTCCCCCATTTCGCCGGCGCGGCGACTCCCTATATGGACGCGGGAGCCAGGGCGGTGTTCGCGGGGGTGACCCTTGAGACTACGCCCGCCGACCTGTACCGCAGCATCATGGAGGGGGTGGCGTATGAGATGAAGGTCAATCTGGATCGCCTTTCTACATACGGAATCTGTCCCAACAGGCTGTTCGCCACAGGGGGCGGCGCTAAGAGCCAAGTCTGGCTGCAAATGAAGGCGGACATTCTGGGGCTGCCCATAACCGCCATCGACGCGCCGGAGGTGGGCACGCTGGGGACCGTGATGCTGGCGGCAGTGGCAGTGGGCATGGTTCCCGATCTGAAAGGGGCCAAAGCCCTATTTGTGAGAGAAGGGGAGACTTTTTATCCGGACGGTGGAAAGGGAGCCGCATACGGAGAGCTGTATAAAAAATATGCCCAGATTTACGCGGCTGCAAAAAACTGGCGGTAACGGCGACAATCAATAAATTTTCGGAGGACGGCAAACATGCTTGTTACGTTGAAGGATGTCTTAAAAATCGCGGAAGCGAAAAAGTTAGCAGTGGGCGCATTTAACACGCCCAACCTGGAGAGTTTGACGGCGGTGCTTGAGGCTGCGGAAGAGCGAAATCTGCCGGTGATTATTATGCACGCGCAGGTACATGAGGAGATGGGTCTTGCCAGGCTGGATGTGATGGGGGAGATTATGCTCTCGTTGGCGGACAGGGCGTCAGTGCCGGTCTGTGTCCATCTCGACCACGGGGTCGATCTCGCCTATGTCAAGAGAGGGCTGGACATGGGGTTTACCTCGGTTATGTACGACGGTTCGGAGCTTCCGTATGAAGAGAATTGCGCCAACACGTCGATCATCGTGGAGCTGGCGGCACAAACCAATGCCAGTGTGGA
>JAHZBS010000055.1:11185-12748 GCA_019423265.1 Clostridiales bacterium | reverse complement strand
AAGAGGAGATTGGGGAAGTGAAGACATAGCTAGATAGGAGCCAGCGAAGAGCGGCGGACAGGAGGCAGTTATGAAGAGATGGGTGGGCCCAGTGGCGATTTTTTTTAGTGTGGTATGTCTACTGATCCTATGTCTGTATGATATGCAGAAGTCTTCCTCACCGGGCGAAGCCAGTCAGAAGCATGAAGAGGCTGGCTGGAGTCTTGCAAAACAAGCTGTCTCCCATCAAGAGGTCAATGGAACCAATCTTGAGCCTGCGGATTCAAAGGCAGCATCTGTGCCTTCTCCGGATGGAAGCAAAAGTGACTGTGTCTTTGGAATCACGCAGGTGATTCTGAGGACAGAGCCTGGCGCAGATCAGGCGCAGGTGGGAGTTTTGGAAAAAAATGAAAAGGCAGACCGCCTGTCCCAGGAAGCAGGGCAGTGGGATAAAATACGGCTGGAGGACGGCACAGAGGGTTTTGTACCCAATGCTCTGTTGACCACATGGCTGCCGGTGGATGGACAGATGGATATTGTTCACATTGTGGATGAGCAGGAACCGGCGCCGCCAGCGGTGGATTCGGAATATTTTGCGATTCTTGCGCCCGCCCGGGCAACAGTTGACCAGGCAAGGGCTTGGGCTGAAAGTAAAGGCGCAACGGAGACTTTTCTTGGGCTGGCAGAAGTATACTGGTCCATTTCGCCCTCTGTGGGTGTGGACCCGGCAGTGGCATATGCACAGTCCGCAAAAGAGACTAACTTTGGCAAGTTTACCGGTGTGTTGGACGAGACGTACAAGAATCCCTGTGGCATGAAGAGAACGGAAACCGGAAAACCGGAGGACAGCGATGATTTTATCGCAGAGGCGCATAAACGCTTTGATAGCTGGGAAGACGGCATTTCAGCCCATGTGGATCATTTGGCGCTCTACGCAGGAGCAGCGGGATATCCAAAAGAGGGAACGCTGGACCCGCGACACTTTGAAAGTTTATTTGGCAGGTGCCCCACGGTGGAATCTCTGGGGGGAAACTGGGCTCCGTCGGAGGACTATGGCGTGAGCCTGCGGGGCTATGTGGAAGCAATGATGGGATTTTAACAATGAAAACGATGAGAAAGGAGCTTTTCAATGGACAAAAATAAGGAGATTGCCCAAAGAATGCGGGGAATTCGAGAGATCAAGGAGATGACGGCTAGCCAGGTCGCAGAGAAAATAGGGATTCCCCTCGGGGAATATGAAGAATATGAGGCAGGGGAGAAGGAGCTGCACGTCAGCGTTATGTATGACTTTTGTGCTTTAATGGATATCGATCTGACGGAGCTGATTACAGGGAAGTCCCCGAAATTAAGCCAGTATACCATCGTGCGCAAAGGCCATGGCGTTGGGACGGATCGAAACAAAGCCTATGAGTATCATAATCTTGCTTATAATTTTACAGGCCGCAGATTGGAGCCATTCATGGTTGTGGTGGAGCCCAACGAGGAGGACGAGATACCTCTCAGCGTACACCAGGGCCACGAGTACCATTATTGCGTGGAAGGCCGGTTTATTATGAAGATTGGGGATCATGAGATGGTTGTGGA